>CAIRBC010000091.1 GCA_903876685.1 uncultured Nitrosomonadales bacterium
TGCCACCCCTGATGATGAAACCCATCATGCCCGTTTCCCTCTCCCCATCCCTCTCCCGCAAGCGGGCGAGGGAGAGTACGATCGCTACGCGTGTTTCACGTTAAAGAGGCACCTACCAAGCCATTCTTCCAAAAAATTGCGGGTGAACCGGGCGATTTCTGTAGCTCTGTTAATATTATCTGCGGAACTTCTTGACGGCATTTATCCGTTCTGCCTCTGCTTTTTTACGCGCCAGTTCGGCAGCTGCCTGTTTAGCAAACTCACGCTCTGCCGCAATCGGGATCGCAGGAACCGGCAGGTTTGCCATCAGGCAATATTGTTCGATCTTGTTCCAGCCAGGATAGCCTCCTCCTCCGTACTGATATTGCCGGGCAAACTCGTTGGTTAGTGGCAGATTGAGCGCTATGTAAACCGGCTGCCAGATTTCTGTTTCGCCTTGACGGTTGCGCACCATCAACTTGGGATTAAACTGATAAAAACCCTGAGTGACACGCATGAACAGCGCCCGGTTGTAGGCATAGTCACGTTCCACCTCGTTGCGCGACAGTACAGCGGAAATATGCGGGCGTTTATTGCGCGAGGGTTGCACTACATTGGACGGCATATGTTGCCAGGCTTCGAGTATGGCTTTGCTCTCGAAAGCGGCATAGGGGCTGTGAATGACATGGGTGAAGCGCGACTTGAACAACACCCACAAGGTCTGAAACAGAAAATATTCAGCAAGATGCTTATCGATGCGCACCAGTCGGTCGCCGGTGTTGACGTCGATACTGGCCGGTGCCAAAAGTTCATAGAGTGCCGCAAATTGTCCACGTGCGAACTTGGGATCACGGAAAGCGGCACTCATCCCATAGTGCAAGGGGTTATACCCATACTGGTCGGTAGCTTGCAGATCGGCACCTCGAGCCAGCAGCGCCTCTACCAGGGACAAGTTTCCGGCAGCCGAGGCTGCCATCAGCGGGGTCTGGTTCATCGGCAGACGATGCTCCACGCCATATTGATCGCATTGCTTGAGTATCTCTTTGAAATTATGTGCGAAATATGGCACATAACTCTTGCGACCCAGCGTTGCACGTTGCACTGAAAAGCTGCGTGCCGCCTCAAAGCGACATTCCTCAATCAACCATTCGGCCAGCGCAGGTTCATCATGGCAGGTGGCGTATTCGTAGAGCTGTTGTTTATGTTTGCTGCCAGGCGCCTGTTCCCGAAAAACCTTGACCAGCGTTTCGCGTAACCGGGTTTCATCATAAACCGGCCAGGGAGGCGGAGTCTGTTTGAGGATGTTGGTACGGATGGCTTCTGCCTGTTCCTGTTTGCCCTGCAACTCCAGTTTACGCGCCTCTTTTTGCCAATCTTCCAGACTGGACTGTTGTGTTTGCACCTTGACCTGTCCCGAGAGCGAAAGCTCCAGCAGCGAGAACAGCGGGTGCTGCGTGTCCGATTCGATGAGGTACAGATTGCTGATGGCTCGCGTCAGTGCGACATACAACGCATTGACGAAAAACTTATAAACTTCCAAAGACTTGTCGCTCTTGTCCCTGGCACGGCGATAATCCAGCGTATCGCTGACCAGACTGGCTTTGTCCACGCCCTCCACGATCTCGCTGAATTCGGCGCGATGATCGGAAACAAAGCGGTACAACACGATATTCTGGTATTCGAGTCCCTTGGCTTCGTGGATCGAAAACAGCAGCGGCGTCGAAAAATATTTTCGCGCCTCCGCCTTATCTTCATCGCGCATCACCAGCACGGCAAACTGGGTCGACAGCCGCATTTTCTGATCCAGTTCGCGCCCTTCTTTTTCCGCCATTAACGCTACCTGACCCGCTTCGCCACCGACTGCCTGCACCAGAAAATTGCTCTCGCGGTCTATAGAGCCGAAACGCTGATGCTTAATCTTGAGCAGTCGGTTGGCAATGCGCGTCGCTTCCAGTCCATTTCTAAAATTGGCGGAAAGCACACGCAACTCCTGCCGTTCTGCCAGCTTTGGGTCATGCCAGAACAGGCTTTTTACCTGTCCCCAGGAGAAAAAGTTGGGATGAACAATCTGGTTTGAATCGCCACATAACAGGAAATTGCCCGGCTTTTTCAAGGTTTTCAGCACCAGCGACAGTTGCGCGGCGGTAAGATCCTGCACCTCGTCGACCACGACAAAGTCATAACGGGGTGCGGCGAGTGAACGCCATTCCTGCGCGATCAGATTAAGGTCATACTGTTTTACTTCAACCAGCCAGACACGGTATTTTTCAAATAGATCATAGAGTTTATCGCGCTCTTGAACCGCGAAAATCGACTGACGCACCCCAAGCGCCAGATAATCTGCTCGGCTCAAGATGCCCGCAGCACCAGCGGTGATAACGCCGCGAATTTCTTCAAAAGCCTGATGCGCCTGTACGCCTTTGAAAGCTTGACTCATGCGACAGAACCAACCAAAAAAATCGCGCCACAGTGCTTCGCGTCCCGGCGGCACGCGGATAGATTCTATAAATTCACGATAAGAAAGAAATACCGCTTCCTGTCCGCTATGTTCGAAATGGTTTGCGTAATAAAGGCTCTGTGCATTCTGCGATAAATAGGCGGAATGCGTCACATACAGCACTTCGCCTTCGGCATGTTTAAGCTTTTCCAGCGTTAACGCGGTCTTGCCGCTGCCGGCGCTGCCGACCACGATCAGTGGAGGCGGCTGACGATAAATCGCCTCCTGGGTGTCGTCAAAAGAAATAGGCTTGTCGAGCAGATGGATAAGAGTATGTTCAGGATGCAGATAGCGCAACACCTCGGCTTCTTTGATGGCATCCAGCGCGCTAATCTCGGGAATTTTCGATTCATCTATTTCCGCACCCCGCAGGAAACGCGATTTGTCATAATCATGGTTGGCGATCACCTCCAGCATCAACGCACAGACTTCATCATTGTGACGTACCAAAGAGAACAACAACCGGTCAGCATCATCGAGCTTTGCCCGATAAAATTTTCCATGGGTAAGGTTGTTCAGTTTTTTTACCTGAGCGGCGCGAAAGTCATCGCGTGCGATCGCCTCGACGATTTTACGATAACTGGTTTTGACCTTTGAGGTGTCGAGACCGATATATTCAAGAATTTTCATGTGTATTTAATTGGGTTTTACGGATTGCAAATCACTGAACCTAAACTGAGCAGGCAAAGTTTAACATTTACCAACTGACAATAGCCGGCGTTTATCGACAGTGTCGCTGAGTAAGCTGGAAAGTTGCCAGCTATTCCGCGCTTTGAATCCTCTACAAATCGGGATAATGTTTTGATGCACCACGCTCGTTCAAGATTTCAGGCTTGAATTGCCGGGTGTTGACGAACGCTAGAAACTGAAAAGGAAATTCTCATGAGTCGGTTTGCAGTTAAATTGGTTATGGTATTGGGCTTGCTAATGGGTATCGCCGGGTGTGGCGGCGGGAGCAGCAGTACGTCAACTGCCACCGTGGTCAGTGCTGTCAGCGGAGTAGCACAAGGCCCGGTGTTGAGCGGTTCGGTAAAAATACAAGAGGTCGATAGCTCCCTGACGCCGGTTTCCGGCACGCTGGTTAGCAAAACAATGACCGGCTTGGGCATCTTCTCAGCCACCCCCAGCAAATACATGGATCTGAATGCAACCGGAAACTATTTTGATGAATTGCTGAACGTGACTTCCACGGGCCCGGTCACGCTGAGCAGTTATGCTATTAATTCTGATGCATCGTTGAATATCAATATACTCACCACGCTGGCTTATCAACGGATCAAGACCCTGATCAACAAAGCCGGATCGCTCACGCAAGGAAATTTTCTGGCAGCAAGGCTACAGGCTGAAAAAGAAGTTTTAAATTTCTTTCATATACGCGATCCGTTTCTCGATCAATATGGCAACGTCATCAATTTCGGCAGCATGGATATGGCCAAAGGGGGGAATACCAAATATGGCGATGCGAATAATTTTATGGCAGCGATTAGCAGCTTGTTTGAATTTAACAACTCCTTTGACAAATTGAGTACCCTGATAACAGGATTTCAGTCTGATATTCAGGATAACGGCTGCATCAACACCAACATAGGGACGACGCTAATCAATAATGCAAGCAGCGTGGTCGGAGTAAACACGACTGCACTGGCAACTAACCTGAGTGCCGAATATACCCCAGTCACTTTTTTGCCGACTGATATCAGCAACTGGCTGGATCAGGACAAGGATGGCGTGATCGGAAAATACAAGTTGTCTGTCGCTCAGGCTGCTTCAGGCACGCAAAGTACCTTTCAAAGCTACCAGGTAGGTGTTGCGGATAATAACGAGTCCTACTCCATCATCAACGATCCTGCTTCAAACGATCCGAACGCATCAGCTACTATCACCAATTCCACTACCGGGATGACGGCGAGCATAGGCTCACTCTTGCCGTTAACCGTACACACCGGCGATACCATCATCGTCACCCGCACCCCGGCTTTGGAACATGGGTCTTCAATGGCCTATTTGCAGAGCACCGCCACCAAACCATGCAGCATCGATACCCGATTCGATACGGGAAGCAAGCAAAATGTCGCACGCTTTGAATTCAATCCGTTCGCCCCCGAGGGTAGCCTGACTACCGCCCGCACCTCCCCTACCGTGACGCTACTGCAAGACGGACGGGTGTTGATAGCCGGAGGAATGGTGGCGGGTGCTGCATCAAAACTGGTTGAATTGTATGATCCTGCTCAGACCAATAACAAATGGAGCGTCCTCAAGACCATGAATGTTGCCAGAGTCGGGCACACGGCCACCTTGCTCAATGATGGACAAGTGCTGGTGGTGGGCGGGGATGGCGGAGATAAGGCATCCCCTACCGCCGGCACCGCCGAGTTATATAACCCCACTACCGGAATCTGGACTGCCTTGACAGCGAACTCCAAGAGTAATACCTACAGTCCCGTCTACGGTCACGTTTATCATACGGCGACACTATTGAAAAACACCGGACAAGTGCTGGTGGTAGGCGGGAATTTATTTGCGGCTTCCAATGTGCTCCCGACCAATACCAGCGCCGAAATTTATACGCCCGCTTCAGGCGTGCTGGCGGGTGCCTCTACCGGCACCTGGTCGATACACAACATGAATAGTCTCGCTTTACGCTACAACCACACCGCTACCGTATTAAATGATGGCAAAGTATTGATTGCGGGTGGTTTCAATGGAAATATACCCGTCAGCAGTGCCGAACTATTTAATTCGGCCACCAACACCTGGACGACGGTTGGCAGCTCCGTCGCCGCGCGATATAAGCATTCGGCTACCTTGCTCAACGATGGCAGAGTCTTGATTACCGGAGGCGCAACGACAGGCGCAGCCGCAATAACTAGCGCAGAGTTATATGACACGGTTTTAAAAACCTGGACTGCCACAAAATTTCCGCTGGGTAATGCCAGATTCAATCATGTCGCGCAACTGCTGGACGATGGCAATGTATTGATTGCGGGAGGAACGACTAATAATAATTCCCTGAATAATATCGGACTGGTATCTGGCGCTGAGTTATATTATCCGGCAACGGATTCATTTATTGCCAATGGCAAACTGACCTATCCCAGGGCCGCCTTTGGCGCCGTAATGCTCAACACCGGCAAGGTGTTTATGGCAGGCGGCTTCGGGGTGACGGCTGCAGAAACCTTCAAATAGGGGACTGACTCCGTTTTTAGCAGTTGCCGTAGCCCGGATGCAGCGTAGCGGAATCCGGGGAAAACCAATCGTGTGCGATTATCATGGGTGTGGGCTCCCGGATTCCGGCCTAACGGACATGGCAATGATGCCACCCCTTGTAATGAAACCGCCATGTCCGTTTCCCTGATGAACCCACTAGCCACTCCACTAGGTTGCCAAAAGACAGCAACCAAGTGGCTGGTTATCACCCCA
>CAIRBC010000092.1 GCA_903876685.1 uncultured Nitrosomonadales bacterium
CCTGGGAGAGCTTCTACCACCCTTTAACCTCATTGGTAATTGCGTAAAGTGTAAACCGAGAAATGAAGGATGCCGAAAAATAGCATGAATCAATTAATATTCGGCAAACCCATCAATCAGCAGAGCCGGCCTGGTGATGAGGCATGAACGTATTATTTGCGACCGAAATTACCCTACCCCCCGCCCTTCGGGCACGCTCCAGCGGAGGGGTGAACCACCCCGCCCTTCGGGCACCCCACCAGCGGAGGGGAATTGGGAAACGAAAAATAGGTTCCTATTCTTAAGGGTTGGAATTTTATTCCCCTCCATTGGAGGGGTGCCCGTCAGGGCGGGGTGGTTGTTCAAGCCGTATACTCACGGGCATCAATTTGTTGACACCCAATTTTATGTTTTTAACGGTTCATTTAACCATTATTTCAAATGGAGCCCGACCCCAATAGGGCCCGTATCCGTGCCATGTTAATCGTGCAACGGCGGTTTTGCGAGTTTGCGCTGCAAGGTACGGCGATGCATATTCAATGCACGCGCGGTGGCCGAAATATTATCGTCATTTTCGCGCATCACGCGTTGAATGTGTTCCCATTCCAGCTTGTGGACGGGTAACACCTTGACCGGGACATCGCTATTGGCGGCATGTCCGAAAGCGGCAACAATTTCGTCTGCATTGGCGGGCTTGGCAAGATACTGGGTCGCACCGAGCTTGATCGCCTCAACGGCGGTGGCGATACTGGCATAGCCGGTCAGCACTACGATGCGCGTATTCGGATCAAGTTTGTATAGCTCCCTGACCAGCACTAACCCTGACGCACCCGCCATCTTCAAATCAACTACGGCATATTCGGGCGGATTAGCCTGCGCCAGTGGCATCGCCTGTTCCACGCTATGCGCCAGCGTAACCCGATAGCCGCGCTTTTCCAACGCCTGCTTTAACACCCGACAGAAGGTGTGATCATCATCCGTCAGCAACAGGGTGGCCGCTTGTTCGGTCAAGTCCGGACTCCCGTCAGTGGCAGGATAATTTCGGTGGTTGCGCCGCCTTGCTCACGGTTATAAAGTCGCACCGAACCGCCCATACGCTCCAGGGTGGCATTGGCCAGAAACAGACCAAGCCCGTGCCCTTCAGCCTTGGTGGTAAAAAATGCCGATCCGGCTTTAAGCTCGGCTTCTGCACTGAGCCCTTGTCCAGAATCGTGAATTTCCAGAATAAAGTGCTGTTTGTCCCAGGAGATGCAAATTTCAATCGGCTCGGCGTTTGCCGGAAGCGCATCGGCGGCATTATTCAGCAAATTCATCAGCGCGGCACGCAAGGTTGCGTCCATGCCAAGCTGCGGCGCAGGCATTGCTCCATGATTGCGATACTCATAGCGGGCTGCAGGCCGCAATAACTGCCATTCGTCCAACAATTCTGCCATTAACCGGTCGACCGGATGCAACAGCGCAGCCCCGCTATCTTGCGCGTTGGCGAGTATCTGGGTAAGAATGCGTTTGCATGCCCTCACCTGCTCATCGAGTATCGATAAAGCCTCGCAAAAGTCTGACTCTGCTTCGTGCTGCAATTCACCAATTACTACCGCCATCGTGGCCAAGGGGGTGCCCAGTTCATGCGCCGCACTTGCTGCCTGCACACCCAGCGCCACAATACGCTCGTTACGCAAAATTTCCATGCGCACCTGTTCCAGCATTTCATCGCGGTGTCGCACCGCCTGAGCCATTTGCACCACAAAATAGGCCACCACCATGCTGCTGAAAACAAAGCCCAGCCACATACCCACCACATGCATATTAAATGCACTGACATTATCATGCGGATGCGGCAAGGGAATATAAAACACCATCAGCACACTGTAACAAACGGTGGTGAGTGCCGCCATCCCCCAGGTATAACGGGCAGGCAGAGTCGCAGCGGCAATTACCAGCGGCAACAGATAAAGCGAAATAAATGGATTGGTCGAGCCGCCGCTGTAATAAAGCAATACGCCTAGCTCCAGCACATCCACGCATAACTGAGCATAAAGCTCCCTATCCAGAACCGGCTTATTACTACGCTGCCTAAGCCACGACAGGCAATTAAACAGGGCCAACACCGCCATCGACAACAGCATCGGCAGCCAGTCCAATTTCAGTTCAAGGATTTTCCAGGAGCCAAGCAAGGTCAACAGTTGTACTGCGACCGCAATCCCCCGCAAGGCGATCAGACGGCGCAGCAGACTGTGGCCGGCCAGTGAAGAAATTGATGGAGGATTCATGCCAGTATTGTAAACGAAGCTCCCGGGATGTAGAGCATCAATCCAGCTTGAGATTTAACCGTTGAGATGCACATACCGGATAAATGGTATGTATAATTTGCCTGTCCCTATTCACTCACCCTAAAATTATCATGAAACAGTTTTTATCCGGTTTACTGGGTTTTTTATTATGTTCCACCGTCTATGCGGGAGACATCCTGGTAGAAAATGCCTATACACGTGCCACTGCTCCAGGACAGGATATGGCCATGGTGTACCTGTCGATTACCAGCAAACAGGCTGCCTCGCTGGTCGGCGTCTCTAGCACGGCTGCAAAAAACGCCGAGATGCACAACATGGAACATAAAGTCGGCATGATGAAAATGCTCGAGGTCAAATCGATCAGCCTGCCGGCCAATCAGCGCATGGAAATGGGCTTGCATGGCTACCATCTGGTGCTCAATGGCCTGAAGACGCCGCTTACGGCAGGTGCGAGTATTCCACTGACCTTGACTATCGAAATGGGCGATAAGCAGCGCGTAAAGCTCGATGTCAAGGCTGAAGTCAGGCCGCTGACCGAGGCTACTAAAAAATAATGGTAATTTAATGTCAGCGGTGATCGGACTTGTCTGCTTCCTGGAACAGTTTACTGATTTTATTGTCAGGGGTGCTTGCGGTAGCAGGTTGCTTTGCCTCGCTGCAATATGCGCAGCGGATACACTCCTCCAGCGGACGCGTAGCCGAACTCTGGGCGGCCAGAAGCGGTATCACGCTAGGGGTGACGATCTGGGCGACGCATTTGATCGGTATGCTGGCGCTGATACTACCGATCAAAGTTTACTATGACCTGACACTGACCCTGCTTTCCCTGTTGCCAGTCCTTGCCGGAACGCTGTTGGGTTTCAATGCGCTTTGCCGCAAGGCTGGCGAAACGCGCATCATCCTCTACGGTTTGCTAATGGGTCTGGGGATTAGTGCGATGCATTACACCGCGATGCTGGCACTCAAACTGGCACCGGCAATCCGTTTTACTCCTTTTTTTTCCAGCTTGTCCGTTGCGCTTGCCTTGATGACTTCCGTGGGTGCACTATTGTTATTGCATCGGCGCGCGCTCACGCTCAAGCTGCATCTGATGGCCTGCTGTCTGGGGTTGTTGTTGTTTGGCATTTACGCGACGGCAATGCTCAGCACACAGTTTCAAGCGGATAGCCAGCCAGTGAGCATTAGTATGCCCATTGAACATGACACACTGGCGTGGCTGGTTGCCTCGATTGTCTTGTTGTTTATCGGCGGTAGTTTCTTTCTGACCCTGTTTGATCAGCGCAAGTCGCTGCGCGATGGACAGGTGCTGGCCGTGCTGGTGCTGGCCTTTTCCCTGACCGTCACTTATCAGTTATGGCATAGCGCGCGGCAAGATGCGCTGCAAGATGCACAGCAGATACAAAATAATCAAAAAATCGACCTGAACCAGTCCAACATTGTTGCCGGTTGTGGCATGCTTCTCAGCCTGTTGCTTTCACTATTTACCTGGTTCATGGTTGCGGCAAGAACGAATGCACTGCAAGCCGCCGAGGCTTTGGAGCGCGAAAGCCGCAAAAACGAGACGCTATTGCGCACCGCCAACGACAGTATTTACATTTTCGACCTCAGTGGACAGGTGTTACAGGTAAATGATGCGTTCGCCAATATGCTGGGCTACCCCAAAGCACAGTTGCTGACCATGAATGTGGCACAATGGAACGCGCAATGGAGCAAACAGGAACTACTTTTTAAAATAAATGAACTAGGCAGCAGCAACCCCCCCTTTGAAAGCCGGCATCGCTGCCGCGATGGCAGGATAATCGATGTCGAAATCAGTGCCTCCCGGGTGGAAATCGATGGCAACCCGGTGATCTACAACTCGGTTCGCGAAATCACCGAACGAAAAAAATCCGAGATAGAACGACTACAGGCAGAAAAAGCGTTACGTGTCAGCGAGGAACGCTGGAGTTTTGCGCTGGAAGGTGCAGGTGAAGGGGTCTGGGACTGGGATATGCAGACCGGCTTGGTGATGTATTCAAAACGTTACAAGGAAATGTTGGGTTTCCCCGAAAATGCCGACTGGAACGGCCTTGACGATTGGTCGAAGCGGGTCAATCCGAATGATTTGCGACATGCGATGATGGATCTGGAAAAGTATCTGGATGGAAATTCGCCTGCTTATACTGTTGATTACCGGATGATATGCCAGGATGGAAGCGAGAAATGGGTTTCTGCTCGAGGCATGGTAGTGAACCGCGCCGAAGACGGCAGACCGCTGCGCATGATCGGTACACATACTGACATCACCGAGCGCAAGCAGGCGGCAGAGGCGATACGCATCAGCGAGGCTCGGCTGCGTATGTTGCTGGATTCGGCAGCCGAGGCAATTTTCGGTCTGGACAAAGCAGGTAATTGTACTTTCTGCAATCCTTCCTGCCTCAAAATGCTGGGCTATGAGGATCCCGGTGAGCTGATTGGCAAAAACATGCATCAGCTGATTCATTACCAGTATCCTGACGGAACTGCCTATCCGATTGAAGAATGCAGAGTCTGTCAGGCGCTCAGCTCAGGTGCGGAAACACATATGGAATATGGGATGTTCTGGCGTGCCGATGGCAGTGGTTTCCCCAATGAATGCTGGTCACATCCACAGTTGCATCACGGCGAGGTAGTGGGTGCAGTGGTCACCTTTCTGGATATTTCAGAACGGTTAAAGGACAATGAAACACTGCTCAAACTTTCCAAAGCGGTGGAAAACAGCCCGGCCAGCGTGATCATCACCGATATCCACGGCACGATCGAATATGTCAATCCAAAATTTACCGCCATCACCGGCTACAGCCGTGACGAGGCTCTCGGACAAAATCCGCGCCTGCTCAAATCCGGTCTGTTATCACCTGTATTCTATGAAAAATTGTGGAACACCATCCTGTCCGGAGAAATCTGGGTAGGAGAATTGCATAACCGCAAGAAAAACGGCGAGATTTATTTCGAGGCGGCCACCATTTCTCCGATACGCGATGACCAGCAAAAAATCACCCATTTCGTGGCCGTAAAGGAAGATATTACCGAACGTAAACGCACCGAACAAGAACTGAAAAAGTCTGCTGCCGTTGCAGAGGCAGCCAATCGTGCCAAGAGCGATTTTCTCGCCAATATGAGCCACGAAATCCGCACGCCAATGAATGCCATCATCGGTTTCTCGCAACTGTGTCTGCAATCCGAACTGGCACCGACACAACGGGATTATCTGGACAAAGTTTACCGTTCGGCGAATTCCTTACTGGGAATAATCAACGATATTCTTGATTTTTCCAAGGTTGAGGCGGGCAAACTGGAGATGGAGCGTACACGCTTTCACCTGCATGAAGTGCTGGGTGGCGTTGCTGCGATTGCCAGTTTTCGTGCCAAAGAAAAAGGTCTGGATCTTCAATTCGATTGCGCACCCGAGATCCCCTTTAGCTTGCTGGGAGATCCGCTGCGCCTGGGACAGGTGCTGAATAACCTGGTCGGCAACGCCATCAAATTCACCCATACCGGGCAAGTCATCATTAAGGTCAACATCGAAAGCCAGTCGCAGCAACAGATCGTGCTGTGCTTTATGGTCAGCGACAGCGGTATTGGACTGACGCCGGAGCAAATTGGCAAGCTGTTCCAGTCCTTCAGTCAGGCGGATGCCTCTATCACCCGGCAATATGGCGGAACCGGCCTCGGGCTGGCTATTTCCAAACGTCTGGTCGAATTAATGGGAGGAAACATCTGGGTGCAAAGCACACCGGGTAAAGGCAGCGTTTTTTCCTTCAATCTGCCCCTGCAAAGTTTGGCGGAAAATATCACTACCCCTGATTTAAGCGGGCGCAGGATACTGGTGGTAGATGCTGACGAAACAGTGCGCAACCAGACCGTGTCCTATCTGAAGTCAATGCATATTCAGACTGATGCAGCGGCCAACAGCGGCGAAGGATTGCTGGCAATCACACAGGCGGATAAGGCCGGTTGCCCGTATAGCGAGGTGCTGCTCGATGCTGACCTGCCGGATCATAGCGACCCATCGGTGCTGGAAATGCTACAGCAGATTAAACAGGGGCTCTCACTGACACACCGGCCGCGCGTCATCACGATCAATTCACCCCGACACCCCTATACCCCAGGAATCAATGAGCTGCTGCCCGATTCGATGATAAGCAAGCCGTTCAGCGCCGCCATCCTGTATGACAAGCTGATGACTATTGATCCAGCGCCTTTGCCGCAGCTCAGAAACCAGGTCGGTTTGAGCGGGTTACAGGTACTGCTGGTGGAAGATAATGAAATTAATCAGCAACTGGCCAGCATATTATTAAAACGCGCCCATATCAAAGTTCACATCGCCCAAGATGGGATTGAGGCGGTAGAGGCCGTACAACAACAGTCTTTTGATGCGGTGCTGATGGATATGCAAATGCCGCGCATGGATGGTCTGGAGGCTACCCGTCAGATCAGGACTCAATTTGCAACATTGCCCATTATTGCGATGACGGCCAATGCGATGGCGAGAGACCGCGAACAATGCCTGGCTGCAGGAATGAACGGTTATCTTACCAAGCCGATGAATGTCCAAAATTTATATGCAGCACTTGCACAATGGACGAATCGTATCCTGCCAGACCCAATAGAACACGTTGCAGCGCCGGTACACACCATTAATCCCAAGGTGCTGAACATAGAGAAAGCTATTGCCGGAATAGGCGGCTTGGATATTTATCAGACGGTGCTTGGCAAATTCACCGCCAATCAGGGCAGGACTCTTGAAGCCATCAGGGCCGCGCTGGAAGCCAAGGATTTAAAAACGGCTGAGCGACTGATCCACACACTGAAGGGAATCGCAGCGACCATTGGAGCAGTTGCGTTGACCGAGTCTGCAAAGCGTCTACAAGTGGTCATTCATAATGCCGAAGATCCGGTCAAGGCCTTCGCGACTGCAGCAAATGACCTGGCTCAGGTGATCTCCGAGGTGAATGTTTTTCTACAGTCCCGTGAAATTATCGCCACGCAGCCCTCGCTCGACCCTGCCAGACTAGCGGAGCTAATGGCGCAATTGTCGCTGCAATTGAATGCCTTTGATTCTGCTGCCGGTGACACCATGAACCTGATCAATCAGCAAGTCAAACAGACCGAAATGGCGGAGCGTTTTGCCGACTTAACCCGTTATATCAGCAATTATGATTACGAAAATGCGCTAACAGAAGCCGAGCAGATTGTCCTTGAACAAACTAACCCCGGCTAAAAAAATTTCTAGGATCTGGCAACTTGTGTCCAACTTTTTTGAAAAAGGTTTAATTTAAAAAGTCAGTCCGGCACCCAGCGTCAGCGAATTCCCAAAGCGGTGACTTCGGGGATCAACCCCGGCAATCGCCAGTTCTGAGGGCATTGAAATCGGTGCCGGTGCGTAATGGCCGTAGCGTACCTGCCCCAGCCCCCCATAAAGTTGCAGGTCTTTATAAACTTCAGGCATGCGTCTGTAGATACCCAGATTGATAAAAGTAGCCGTATTGCTTTGCCCATACTCGGTGGGTGTTTGCGTATAGGTTTTATTCAGTCTGACAAAGCCCCCGGTGTAAGTCCATAATCCGTCCATACGACTCAACCCGCCCATCACATCCAGTGACCAGGCACTATGACCACCATTCAGCGAAGGATTGGTCACACTCAGGGTATTATTGAACCCGGAAGGGAAATAACAATAAGTGGCAAAATCGCATTGATAAGCCACGCCTGACCAGTAATTGCGCTTAATTCCCAGCGTTGCTACCCAATTACCATCAAAATAATGGTTACCCTGAAGAATCTGCACGCTCTCGGTAGGACGGGTATAAGTGCCGGGTACGATTAAGCCCAAGCCGTCTGCATTACCCACATCGCCGACCAGCGGCCCCTTGCCCCACGAGGACTGCTGCCCTCCTCGGGTATCCTGAAAAATGTATTCCACCAGGTTGGATGCATCCGCATACTGTACAAAAATCTCCAACTGTTTGGGTCTGGGCGTCGTTTCGTCATAGCTTACCAGCGAGGCATTCCTGGCAAGTCGGGTATTGTCCGTAGCATAAGTGACCTCAAGCAAAAGTTTTTTGCCACCCTCCAATTCGAGCATCGGCCCGGTATACCGGAGAGCCTTACGCACAAAGCCGTAACCTGCCCCGGTTTCACTCCAAGCACTCGACAAACCAACAGGATAGCTGAAACTATCCGAGCGTGACCAGGAACGAGTCAGCATCGAACCCGCCCTTAACTCGCCATAGACTGGATGGCTTACGGCCAGATTTTGTTCCACGATGGTCTGGCCGACGATGTCCGCCTGCCCATTACGCAACCGGTATCTCTGATGCCCCGAAATTTTCCAGGCGGAATCGAATTCATGAGACAAATCGCCGCTAAGTCCGGCCAGATTGAACGGTCGATGACTTGCGGATTCTGCCTCACCAGGTTGACAGAAGCTGCCGAAAACACCGCGCGGATCATTCGTAAAACCACAATTGACCAGACCTTTAGACTGGTTGGTGTTGGCATGCAGCTCTTCTTTGACGAACCCTGAAAAACTCGCCGTTGCAAAGTCTCCAAGCTGAAATGTCTGTTCGGCTGAGGCTCCGGTCAGCGAGCACAACCCGCACAGTACAAATGTCAGTCGCTTCATCATCCATTCCCCTCGGCAAATTTATAAAAATAATTTCAAAAACAAAACAATGACTATTTCCGGGTCGCCCTGGCGAGGCTGTGCGTAGCCACCTCCAATACTTGTCCGTCGCTGAAATGCACCTTGCGTGGCTCATTGCCAGAATTATAGGCCAGATAAGTACGTTGCCCTGAGGCACTATGGAATACACCATACAAGGCAGTATCCGCAGTCACCGAAAAGTCAGGCGTGCCCATTTCTTTCAGACTCAGCAACCAATGCAGCGTATGTGAGCGAGTTTCACCCGTTTCGTTGTTGCCACGCGGCTTCCAGGAGGCGAGTCCTGCCTCGGGATCTCCCAGAGCCAGAAAGGAAGCAAATACATCCTGCCAGATATCTTCGGGGGTTCCGTCACTCATGCCGCGTGCGCTATAGGCTTTGATCTCGGACGGAAGCGCTGCGATAAAGCGACGATTATAGGCCGGATCGCGTCCCAGATAAACCGAAGCGGTGGTGATAGGTAACAGATTGATACCCTGAATTTGACGAGGTTCCTCGGTCCACCAGGTATTGTAGGTATAGCGTCCCCCAAACACCTGTGCCGCCACCACATGACCATAGGCCGGCGGAAACAGCACGCCGCGCATATCGAACCAGTAATCGGTGACCGCCTCGGTTTCGCTGGTGTACAGCCAAATGCCCAGATCACGAAGCGAGGTGTTCCCGGTTGCCTCAGCCCATAAAATCAGACCTGCCCAGGCATTAACCGCCTCGGAAGAAGATTCCTGATTATTGCCGTCAGGGAATATCGCATCACCCGAAGCCCAGGAATGCCCCTCATAAGCGTCAAAATTGCGCAAAAACGGAAAATCACTGCGTCCACGTTGCGACGTTGCGATATCTGCGACCAGCAAATCCACCATGCCGCCCCAGCGGCTCTGCTGCGCCCAGGCCGGATCGCGCAACGCTACCTGTGCAGCCGCATTCAACCAGTAACCGTAATGAAAATGATGATCATTGATATGCGTGATGCTGCCATACTCATCATAAGAGCCAACCACCGTGCCAATCCTGGCATCCTGGGTGAAATAACTGGAACTATTGCCCTTGAACCAGGTTTCGAGACGTCCTTCCAGCGCCTTCAGCAGCGTGTCACGTAATTCGGATTTTCCTTCCTGTTCAGCCACGCACATCAATTGTGCGGTTGCAGAAAGCGCCTTGCCATACCAGTAAGTCCCGCTGCCCTGCTGACTGACGAACAGGTTACGCGCCTTGGCAGCATCGCCTACCAGCACACTTTGCAGACGTTCACGATCTGCCTCCTGCTGGGTTCCTCCCCAGAAAGGCAAGATGCCATGATAAGGGTGGGTGATGCTAAAATGTGTATCAGCCAGGGTAAGGATCGGCCCTCGCACCGATGCATAGCGAAAGCCGTGGCTCAAATCTGCCTGAGTGGCTCTGGCCTGATGTGGATACAGTCCGAGCAAAGGCACTCGCTGGCCTTCTGCACGCGACTCGATTTTGGTAGTAAAACTGGTTTGAACCAGGCTGGTAGCGGGCTCATAATGCCAATCCACAAGCGTGTCGACGATGAAGGCGAACGCATGTTTTTTAAATTCAGCCAGCGTTGCAGGTGAATGATCTGGCAGCACCGCCACTGAAAAGAACCGGCCTGATGCACCAAATTGCAGAACCGGACTAGCGCTGTCCCGTCCTGACCAGTGCGCATCAGCCGCCGCGAAAACGGCAAAATCCCGCTCCAGCGCATGCACGCACAACACCTGCTCCAGCACAATCCCGGCACAAGGCACTGCCCCTTTAGCGAGCTGTACCCGCAAATCGCCGGCACTCAGGGTGTAATAGCTGAAAGGGCTACCGTGAACCACGGTCGCCTGCAACGAATTTCCAGATTGGTCGCCCAGTGCAATCGTCGCCGAAAAATCGCCGTGTCCGGCAAGCCTCGCATCAACGGGCGTAAAACCAGCGGGCGCCAGCGTCAAGGCTGCGCGGTGCGGGTAAACAATGTCGATTCTACTGGCATGGTCTTCAGGCGTCGGGGTTTCAAGCGGATAACCGATCTCGAAACCTTCCGGGCTCGCCTTGTAAGTTGCTGGATGTGCGTGAATGGGCTCAGACCAGCGAGAGAAAATCACCGACGAATACCACTGATTAGTTGGCGTGGCTTGCGCTGCCTGGACTTCAGTCCTATAAACAGGTTCAGGCGTTTGCGGCCCGGCAGAACGGGAATTAGCGATATGCAGGTTTGCCATACCGACCTGCCGCAACTCCTCGGCCTGTACATTTGATCCTGCTGCCAACAACAGCGCCAGTAGTATCAGCACCGAACCCGGCGCACGCTTGAAAATCGCAATCATCTGTGGCATTTTATCAACCTCTTTTTTCCGGCTTCAAGCTTGGTCAGTGGTACAAACGTCATCCGCTCTATGAAAGCGCTTTCACATGAATTCTAGGCAATGTATAGTAGCGCGTCAATGTATTTTTTGAGGTTTTACCAAACTCTATGCCAGTCTATTCAAACACTCGTTTTTTTCTGAGCGCCAAATACCAAACTTGCCGCTTGACAGAGCAATTAACGCTGACTACCGACCATACTACTGACTGTTTAGCTTCGGTATCGGTGATGCCCTCAAGCACCTTCCAGGCCATGCAAGGTTTTGGCGGTGCCTTTACCGAGGCGGCGGCAGTCACCTGGCTTTCCCTGAGTCCGGCAAAACGCAAAGAAGTGCTTCAGGCGTATTTTGACCCTGAGCTAGGCCATGGTTACACGCTTTGTCGCGTGCACATGAACAGTTGCGATTTCTCACTGGGCAACTATGCCCATCTGGAAACAGCCGGCGATGAGGCCTTGCAAAGCTTCAGCATCGAGCGCGACCGGCAGGCGCTGCTGCCGTTTATTCAGGAGGCGCTAAAGCTGACCCCGCTCAAGTTGCTGGTGTCGCCGTGGAGTCCGCCTGCCTGGATGAAGAGTAACGGCCAGATGAATCACGGCGGATATCTGTTGCCCCGCTATCGTTCAACCTGGGCACGCTGCTTTGTACGCTTCATTCAGGAATATGCCAAAGAAGGCGTACCAGTTTGGGGAGTCTCGGTGCAGAACGAACCTGCCGCCACTCAACGCTGGGATTCCTGCCTTTACAGTGCCGAACAGGAACGGGATTTTGTGCGCGACTTTCTGGGCCCGGAACTGGAAAAGGCCGGACTAGGCCACATCCACATCATTATCTGGGACCATAATCGCGACCTGATGGTCGAACGTGCCAACGTGGTATACAGCGATGCAAAAGCCGCAAGCTACGTCTGGGGCACCGGCTTTCATTGGTACGGTGAAGATCATTTCGAGCATGTGCAACAAGTCCACGACGCCTGGCCGGACAAACAATTACTGTTTACCGAAGGCTGTCAGGAAGGGGGGGCGCACAACGGCTCCTGGGAACCAGGCGAACGCTACGCGCGCTCCCTGATCAACGACCTGAACCGCTGGACCGTAGGCTGGATCGACTGGAATCTACTATTGAACGAACAAGGCGGTCCGAACCATGTCGGCAATTTCTGCAGCGCGCCGATCCTGATTGACGACCAACAGCATACGCTACTGCTACAAAGTTCCTACTATTACCTCGGTCATTTTAGCCGCTTCATCAAACCAGGCGCGTTACGAGTATTGTGTGCCAGCACCCGGCAAGATCTCGAAGCCACGTCCTTCGTCAATCCAGATGCTACCCTTGCGACCGTAGTGATGAATCGCACCGAAGCCCCAATCCGCTTCTCGCTGGTGATCGGTCAGAACCGCATGGTCAGCGAATTGCCGCCGCGCTCGATCGCCACTTACCTGTCGAAATGCTAGTGTATATTCGGCCAACCCATTCAAGCTAAGCAAAATTCAAGTATGGATACAAAAATATTTTGGATCACCCATTCCCCTCCGCTGGAGGGGTGCCCAAGGGCGGGGTGGTCATTTCGGGAAGCACAACAGCACATCGCGGTAGTACAAATTGGTTCGTCTGAAAAGCCGAACCGGGAATTGCAAGGTCAAGCCAGGTGGATCACCAGTCTGGACAATTGATAGTCGCGCAGGCTCAACGCAAGCGCCGCTGGCAACCAACTCCCGTGATGCGTCTTGAGACTGCCGTCGAGGTAATGCAAATCGAAACGTGCCGGGGTTACCGCTCCCGGACCAAAAGTTGCACACCGGGCAGGGTTCTGATAAACGATCCAGGTCTGACCGAACAACTTGAAAGCAAAGCTGTGCGCGTCACAACCATCACCTGCAACCGTAGTGAACAACCACTTGTCCAGCGTCGGATGCGGTTCGAAGCGCAAACTGCCTTCCACCAGGCGAAACGGCGCGCCACCGAGGCCCATATGCAACACCATACTGAGCCACTCAGCCGTCGCGCCACTTAAGCGGGCGACGAAACCGACCCCGTGAACACTGGCATCCGGGAAGCGGCTACTGGCGATGAACGACGAATTTTCCAGCGGCGAACGTCCGTATACGTCAGCACTCTGGAAGGCTACCAGGCCGCGCTGCAGATCATCGAAGAACGGTTGCGCCAGACCACTACGCAAGGTTTCAAGCAAAAACTTGTAATGCATATGCAGGAAAATCGATTCATTTTCCAGCCAGCCAGGCGAGAAAATCCGGCTGCGACCGATCTCGAAACTCTCCTCGTCCAGCGGACAATTGACGCGGTACATGCCTAGCTTTTTATCGTAAAGCGCCGATTGCCGGACGGCGCGGTAGAGTGCTGCGGCGCTATCAGGATTTTCGGCTCCGCGCAAGGCATGCACCGCCCCTTCCAGGAAATTGCTGACCGGCTTTTGTGAGAAACACGTCACCTTGACATGAACCACTGCCACCTCATCCTGCTCATGCTTGGGCGGCGCTGGCAATACTTCATAGGCCTCGACTTGATGTGTATAGTAGCTGACCGGCAACCCGTTCAAAGCTACTGCCTTTTTCAGGCCTCGTTGCAGCAGTATATCGGCGGCTTGAACAAAACTTTGCAACTCTTCACACGACAGACAACTTAGCTCGCCCGCCACGCCCAGACGTACACTTTCCCGAAAATCTTCGCGCAGCGTCGCCAGTTTTTCCCAACTGGGGAAAAAGTTGCTGCTATCGGCAGAGCACAGAATCACCGTCAACTGACGCACAAAATCAGCCACTTCCAGCGGCACAGCCAGCGCTAACTCCGGCAAACCCGCCAGCATACGCCCCACAAAAGCCAGTCCACGGCGCAGCGCATAGGCTTCATGCGTGGAGGAACCAAACAACCCCGGCAAGCCATTCAGTGCATCGCACCAACCCGGTTTATCGGTCTCCATTTCCAGACCTATCCCGAAAGGATCCAGCAACGCAGTCTTGACGGCCAGCAGATTGATCAGTTTAGCCAGCAAGGTGGTTTGCAACACCGGCCCTGCCCCATGCAAAGTGCGCAACATGTTGCGTCCCTCGCTGCGACGATTGAGCAATCGCAGCTTTTCCTCATCCTTCAGCACGGCGTGCAACTGCCTGACTTTGCCGTCACTGCGCAGCGTATATTTTCTGGCGCGAGGTTGAACCAGATACTCGCTATCAAAATAAGTGTAGTCACCACGCCCGACCAGCAAAGCTTGCAACCGATCCGGATACAAACCGGCATAACTGTCCAGCAGATCCAGGTTGTAGAGCCAGTGATCGACCCAATAGCCTTCGCCATGCCTGCCCTCCTGGATCAGGTCGGCTACCCCAAGGATCTGCCTGAACAAGGGTTGTGCCCGCTCTAGCGTGCCGACTGCCTCCAGCAGCGCCTGCAGCAACTCTCCCGGACTAAAGGGACGCGACAAGAAAGTCAGCCAGTCCGCAGCAGGGGTATTTTGCAGCGCTGACCTCCGCGCCGGGGGAACGCAGAATTTTTCCGAATGTACAATCAGCGGGTTGTTGCCGTCGATTTGCAGCAGATTGAAAAAAGTCACGATATTGGCCGTATCAATACCTTTAAACAGATAGTTTTCCGAACGGCGGTTCTGGTTCACGTCGCGAAAGTTGCTGTTGCCCTGCGAATAAAAGCTCGGTGCCACATCGAAGAAATTGTAGTCACGCTCCATGTCGCCATGTTTGCGGGTATACATATGAAACACGCAAGACCCGGCGGCAGCCTCAATCACCACCGGTTGTCCGCCGCGCAAGGTGTTATCCAGAAACGCCTGGCGCGTATAGGGGGCAAGCTGCGGCGGGCCGGCGACCAGATCGAATTGGCCGGAGAGCGCATTAAGCAGCGCGCGATTCTCGGCACGCTTTTGCAAGGCATAGTTGCCGGTGATACGTTCACGGAAAGCGCAAGCGGTCTGCCAGTCAGGCGTCTGTCCAAAATAAGAGTCCCAACTGGCCGTCTCACCGGCTTCCAGCTGCAAAGAGAGCTTGGCGAAGGCGCAACCGGTCAGCGTTTCCTGCCTGCCGGCGGCAGCATCGATAGTTGTGTTTTGCATAAACGCCAGCGGCTGACGCAAACTGGTATCGGAACCAAACACCTGTTCGGGATCGACCAGCACGTCCACCGGCTGATTGCACTGCATCGTGAAAGCGAAAAAGCCGCCGTCGATACGTTCCATCTCCGGCTTGTCGGAGGGCTTCACCTTGAGTTTGTAAAAAGGTAACTGCTGCGCCACATGGGTAATCTCGGCAAACGCCTGCAGGGTGCGCGACATCTGTTTAAGCAGATGTTCCTCCAGGCCAAAGGGCACCACCAGCGGCAAACCGTCCAGCACCTCGAAAGCCTGTGGCGCAGCACCGGCATTTTCGACCGTGACCCTGCGCACCAGCGCAGGAACCGCTTCATTAGGCAAGCCAAAATAAGTGACCCGAATCCGCAAATCCGCGTGAGTCTCGACAATTTCGATCTCCTCCGGGCGGATGGTGAGCGTGGCAACCGCGCTCTGAAACGGTTCATAACACTCACCAGCTTGCTTGAAAAAGGTACGAAAGCCGAACAGCGAAGTCAGTGCATAGGCCTTGTCTGCCGGATAAAATTCCAGCATCGCCCCGTTCCGGTCACGCACCCCAAAACTGGCGATGCATTGCCCCCGATTGGTATAGAACACCCAGAGCGGTTTGCCATAAGCACCGGCGATACCCGGCAGAAAGCTGGCAAAGGGTCGCGCGGCGTTATAGGCTGGAAGATCGAAGCCGTCTGCCGTCATGACCGGCACCCGATTAGCCTAAGCATTTTTTGCGGCACACAACGCAGCGCCATACAAGGCGGTACGATCATCCAAAATCACCTTGACCGGCATGGCTTCCAGCAAATGGCGCATCCGCCCCTTGTTCAGAAAAGCATCGAGAAACGCGCCATTTTGCATCAGCGGCAGGATTTTCGGCGCGATGCCGCCGCCCAGATACAAGCCGCCACTGCTCATCATCTTGAGCCCCAAATTACCCGCTTCAGCACCATACAGTCGCACGAACCAGGAAAGCACTTCCACACAGATGGGATCCTTGCCGGACAAAGCCGCACCGGCAATCGCCGCCGCAGCATCCCCTTCATGCATTTGCTCGACCAACCAGAGTGGCGCCGGCGCCTGGCGGTGCAGACGCAAAAACTCATGCAGACTCAATAACCCCATGCCGGAAACCACGCGCTCCCAACTGACATGCTGGTACTGCTGCTGCAGAAAATGCAAAAATGCCACTTCGAGATCATTATCCGGACTGAAACTGGTATGCCCGCCTTCCGTCGCAAACGGGTGATACGCTTTCCCGTCCCAGTACATGCCCGCTTCGCCCAGTCCGGTGCCTGCGGCGATCACGGCCGCATTCCCGGAAGCACCCGCAGCCCCTGCCTGCAAGGTCAGCAGATCTTTTTCCGCCAGCGCAGGCAAACCAAACGCGGTCGCTTCCAGATCGTTATGCAAGGTACAGCGCTCAAAACCGAATTGCTGCTGCAACGCGTCAGCGTCGATATGCCACGGCAAATTGGTGGCCTGAACCACCCTGCCTTGCACCGGCCCTGCGATACCGAAGGCGGCATTGGCAGGAATTTCACTGCCCTCCAGAAAGTTACCCAGCAAGGCAGCAAAGGTCGCGTAAGCGCGACTCGAATATTCGGTTTCACGCACCACCCGCACTTGCGTACCGATAACCTGAGCTAAAGCAATGCGGGTTTTGGTACCGCCGATGTCGCCAGCAATCACATTATTCATCTTGATCTTCCTTTAATTTTTAATTCAGTAATCTTAGCGAACCAATGCCGCTCCAACCCTCAGCCGCCCGCAAGATATTCTTGCATGAAGTGTTTAGGCTGTCTGTCCACCTTGAACAACCCCCAGTGTTTCTCTGGCTCCATCGGATCCGGCGAGCCTTTCCAGGGTTCATCAAAGGCTTCAAAGACGAAGGTCAGAATGCCCGCAGTATCACTCCAGTGCAACAACTCGCGTACATAGCTATTTTGCAACTCCTGTGAAGTATGCTGGGGTTGTATACCCCGCCCGTTGCTGTTAGTAGTCCAACCGGCTTCAGAAATCACCACCGGTTTATCTGGATAGAGCCGCGCCACGCTCGCATAATTTTCGCGCGTGTAATCCAGTGCCTCGTGGATAGACTTGTATTCCCATACCGGATAAGTATGCAGGCTGATAAAGTCCAGTTCCTCCACCAGCGCACGCAACTTGTGTTGCCAGGGTACATAATTTTCGCAGAAAGTGACCGGCTGCCTGACATTTTCCCTGACAAGTCGCACCTGTTCTATCATGCGCGGCAGCGGAACCAGATGGTCTGTCCAGTCCACCGTGGACTCATTGCCAACCGCAACCGAAAACACGATATCCTCGTTTAACCGCGCAAGCCGGATCAGCCGCCCGATTTCGGCATCGTTTTCGGCGATATTAAACTCAAGCTGCGCTTGACTAAAAGTCGCTCCCCACGGACAAGCAGGGTTACTCACCTCGGCAGCGAGGTAGGCACCCAGCATAATCTTGAAATCCAGACCGTCTCGCCGGATCACCTCAAGCACACGCTCGGCATGCATGCTGCAATCATACAGGCGCAACAAGCGACAATAGGGTTGCAACAGCCGCAGATCCTCACGAATCTGCTGTTGAGACGGATATATTCTGGCATCCGGACTTTGCCCCTCGCGATAACCCGAATAACAGAGTGCGCGCCCGACGGGCAACTTTAATTTTGACCCCATGCTAGGTTCACGCAAATTTAGCTAAGCCGTTCTTATCCCACAGACCCCAGTAGGCACCCACATCGCCTTCGAGTCCAACCTTCCAGGCTTCATCGAAGGCGGCAAAATAAAACAGTTCCAGCTGATCCTGTTCAGCCCAACGCTGGCTATCGATGAAGTAGCGCTTCGCCCCGTTTACCGAGGGCCTCGCACCGTAAAAGGCACTGCCCTTGTCAGGCCAACCGGTCTCACTGACGATGACCTTCTTGCCAGCGGCAACCGCGATAGTGCGACGAAGCATGTCCTGCATATAGGCGATCGCATTTTGTTCCGGACACCCTTCCCAGAACGGATAGCAATTGGTCAACACCACGTCACAGGCCGCCGTGATGCGCGGATGCTTCTCGAACACATAATAGGCATCGACGTAGCCGACCGGAATATTCGGCAAAGCCTGTTTGACCCGGGCAATCAGCGCAAGCAGCGCGTCTTCAGACAAATCTTCGCGCAACAGCACCTCATTACCGACCGCCACTATATCGGCGTGACCGGCGAGTGCTACTTCAATCAGGCCGCTGATTTCGCGTTCGTTGATGGCGTGATCGGTGCCCAGCCACGCCCCTACCAACGTCTTGATCCCCAATTCATGGGCGATCTTCGGCGTCTGCTCGTGCCCGTCAGTACACGAAAAAGTACGAATCCAGCGCGTATAGGGACGAATCACCGAGAGTCTCTCACGAATCTGTTCGGCGCTGATCTGCGAACCCGGTGACTGTCCTTCCAGGTAAGGACTGAAACAAAACCCGTGCACTCCCGCCTGCAGTACCGAGCGGAATTCCTCATCGAGCAATGCCTGTTCACCCCCGGTCAACGGTAGTTCCTGAACGGCAGCCTGCTCAACGGGCGGCAAGTGTTGTGCGTAGGGTGAAACATGATGGAACTGGGCTGGCGCTAATTTTGACATGCTAATCTCCAAATTTTCAGGCGGGGTGGCTGCGGCAACAGGGGAAGGTACCGGCTCAGACTCAAACTTACTCTCAAGCTCAGGCTCTTGCTCAGGTAATACATCAACAGAACGTGTTTTATCCGCACGCCGTTGTTGCAGTTCACGGGTCATCTTGCTGACCATATGCTCGTCAAGCTCGTAAAACCACAGTGCGCCTATCGCAATCAGCGCGCCTACCGTCGGAATAATGCTCATCATCATCATGATACCGTCGATGGTGCGCGCACTCTGCACCACGTTTGGCTGATAACCGAAATAAGCCAGCAGCCAGCCGGTACCGGCTCCGCCAATCGCCCAGCCGAATTTCTGCGCGAAAGAGGCGGCGGAAAATACCAGACCAGTAGCACGACGTCCGCTTTTCCACTCGGAATAATCTGCCGTATCGGCGTACATCGCCCAGACCAGAGGGGCGGTCGGTGCCGCACACAGGCTGATTAAGGCATGCGCACCCCATACCATGGCCAGATTATCCGGCGGCACAAAATAAAAGCCTGCGGTCAGTAAGGCGGTCAGTGCCATCGAAGCCATATAGAAATTGCGTTTGCCGAAGATTTTCGACAGCGGAGAGGTGACCATCACCCCGATGATAAAGGCGATTGCACCAGTGGTCATTACCGGTCCGAAATAATCCTTGCCACCCGGCACCACATTTTCAAAGTAATAGATGCTGACTGTGCCACGGATGTTGGCGTAGGTGAGTGCGGCGATGCCGACGATGCACAACACCACCCAGGGTTTGTTGCGAAACAGATCCTTGACATCTTCCTTGAGCGTAGACTGCTGTTTTTGCTCAGGCTGCACGCGCTCTTTAGTCATCGCGAAGGTCGCAAAATACAGCAGCACCGCCACGCTCGAATAGATGATCATGGTCATTTGCCAGCCGCTGGCGGAATTTTCGCTGCCGCCGAAATAACTGGCGAACGGAATCGCGGTATTCACGATGATGAACACCGGCAGCAGCGCCATCACGAAGCGGTAGGAACAGACGCTGGTGCGATCCACAGAACTGGGCGTCAATACGCCCAGCAAGGCAGAATAAGGAATGTTTATCGCGGAATAAGCGACCATCATCAGGCTGAGTGTGACATAGGCGTAAACGATCCGGCCGGTACCGCCGAAAGAGGGAACCGTGAAGGTAAGCACCGCCGTGACTGCCATCGGGATCGCCATCCACACCAGATAAGGCCTGAAACTACCCCAGCGGGTTCGGGTACGATCCGCAAGCGCGCCAATCACCGGGTCGATCAGCGCATCACCGATGCGGGTGACCAGCAGCATGGTTCCCATGGTGGCTGCACCCAGTAAAAACACATCGGTGTAATATTTCGCAATAAAAATCGAGAACATCTGCCAGAACAGATTCGATGCCAGATCGCCGAAGCCATAGCCGATCTTCTCGGTCACCGTGAGTTTTGGAGTCTCATTTTCCACGTTTGCCTCCCGACTTCTTCTGGTACGGCAGCTTGCCCGGACCGCGCGGCGGCGCTTCGGCATAGCCGCCCACCTTATCGTAAACCCGCACGTAATCAATCACCAACTCGGCAGGAAAGTGTGTTTCAGGATTAGGATGACCGGGGAAATTGCCGCCCACGGCGATGTTCATCAGCAAATAGAAAGGCTGGTCAAAGGGTGCCGGCCAGGGGTTGATGTCTGATTTCTTCTTGGCCTCGACCCCGACCCCCTCGACATTTTTGCTACAACTCCACCAGAAGTTCTGGGTTGCCCAGTGCACGCCATCCAGCAGCCAGCGTATCTCGCCCGGTTCCCACT
Source organism: uncultured Nitrosomonadales bacterium (assembly GCA_903876685.1). Classification (GTDB taxonomy): domain Bacteria; phylum Pseudomonadota; class Gammaproteobacteria; order Burkholderiales; family Gallionellaceae; genus Gallionella. Next base: position 20,839 of record CAIRBC010000092.1, read on the forward strand.
CCACCGTGTACACATGCCAGTCGCTGACCAGGCTGTCCTCAGGAATCTTGTGCACATGGGTAATCAGCGAGCGCTTGGGATAAGTGGAGCCGTAATGAAGGGTACCCAGCACCTCGTCCGGTTTTTCGCCGACAATTTCCATCACGTCGATCTCACCGGACGCCGCCCACCCGCCATAATGATCAGTCAGCGGCAGCATCCACAGGGCAGGCCACATCCCTTTGCCCCAGGGCACTTTGGCGCGGAATTCAAATTTTCCATACCGCTTGCTGAACAGCGGCGTACCGTCACGCTTCACTGTCTTCAGCCTGGCCGAGGTATACCCGCAACCGTGCAGCGATTCCTTGACCGCGCGTATAGTCAGCAGACTGTCTTTGACCGAGACATTTTCAGGCTCGCGAGTATAGTATTGTAGTTCCTCGTTTCCCCAACCGGGAATCCAGGCATGGTTCCGGTAGTCATAAAACCCATTGCCCAGATCATAATCCCATTTCGCCGGGTCAATCCGGTCGCCCTCGAATTCGTCGTTCCAGACCATTACCCACTCATTTTCAGTCATGAATTTCCCCCTGATTCCATCAATCTGCCATCCACATCGTACCTCAACACCCGGCTGGCATCCGGAGCGATACACACCATCTGGCCGGTAATGCACTGTCCGGCAACCACTTTCGCCTTTAGCAAGCCATTCACCCCCTCGACTTGCAGATGCAAAATAGAGGAATCGCCCAGATGTTCCGCCAGCACCACTAGCGCGGGTATCCCCTGCCCGGCTAGGTGCAGGTGTTCGGGACGCAAGCCAATCCGCTGCACCGTTGCCGATCCCTGCAAGGCTTCCCAGAGCGCCAGGTGTGCGGCTGAAGCACTGTCCGGCCGGTCAATCAGGTTGATGTTCGGCATGCCGATAAAGTTGGCGACGAATTCATTGGCCGGGCGATGGTATAGATCCATCGGAGCGCCCAGCTGCTCGATATGTCCCTGGTTAAAAACGGCGATGCGATTACCCAGTGTCAGCGCCTCGACCTGATCGTGGGTGACATAAATCATGGTGGTCGCCAATTCCTTATGCAATCGGGAAAGTTCAGTACGCATACTCACCCGCAGCGCGGCATCCAGATTGGAGAGCGGCTCGTCGAACAGAAACACCGCCGGCTTGCGCACGATCGCGCGACCAATCGCGACACGCTGACGCTGACCGCCAGACAGCTCCTTCGGATAGCGAGCCAACAATTCGACGATATGCAACACTTCTGCGGCACGACCGACCTGCGCTGCACGCTGTTGCTTGGGTACTCCCGCCATCTTCAACGCGAAGCCCATGTTTTCAGCCACCGTCATATGCGGATACAGCGCATAGCTCTGAAACACCATCGCCGCACCTCGATCAGCCGGCCGCAGTTCGTTGGCGCGTACCCCGTCGATGCGCAATTCGCCGCCACTAATACTTTCCAGACCAGCAATCATCCGCAACAGGGTCGATTTCCCGCAACCCGAAGGCCCGACAAACACCATGAATTCGCCGTCTTGCACCTCCAGATCAATGCCCTTGATGACGGACACTTCCGCATAATTTTTGCGGATGCCCTGCAAGGAAACCTGCCCCATTTCACGCCCTCCTTTTCTGGTTTCGCCGATCCCTGACGCCCAACAGATAGTCGCGATACCACAAGGCGCTATCCTTGAGTGTGCGTTGCTGGCTTTTATAATCGACGTGAATGATGCCGAAACGTTTTTCATAGCCCGAGGCCCACTCGAAATTATCCAATAGGCTCCACAGCATAAACCCCCTGATGTCTACGCCAGCTTGTAGCGCGATGCCGATTGCTTCGATATGCCGGGCTATGAAATCAATGCGCTGCGAGTCGTGAACTTTCCCGTTAAACAGCACATCCTTGAAGGCTGCGCCGTTTTCAGTGACGTAAACCGGCGGCAGCCGATAGTCCCTTTGCAAGCGCAACAGCAGTTCAGTAATTCCTTCAGGATAAATCTCCCACCCCATATCGGTGCAATCGAGACCACCGTCCTGAACCTGCCAACTGTTATCGGCACTTTCCACCTTGCGCGAGTAGTAATTGATCCCCAGAAAATCCATCGGAGTCGCAATAGCCTGCAGATCATTGTCTTGCATCACGGGGGCATCGCTACCGAGAAAATCAAGAACATCCTGTGGATAGTGTTGTTTGAACAGCGAATCCATATACCAGCGTACCAGCTTGCCGTCCTTGAGCCGCGCCAACGCCTGATCAGCCGGACTATCCGTAGCCGGAACCACCGGCGCCAGGTTGAGCACGATGCCGAGTTGACTGCGAGTGCCCTGTGCGCGTAACGCCTGCAAGGTCAGACCATGACTGAGCAGCAGGTGGTGCGACACCTGCATCGCCACCTTGCGGCTTTTGACCCCCGGTGCAAATTCGCCGGTCTGGTGACCGAGGGTAGCCATCACCCAGGGTTCGTTGTGGGTGGTGATCGAAGTCACCCGATCGCCCAAGTGCTTGGCGACCTGAAGTCCATAGTCGACAAAATGCTGCACGGTATCACGGTTTGCCCAGCCGCCTTTGGCCTGCAAGGCTGCAGGCAAGTCCCAGTGATTCAGCGTCAGATAAGGCTGAATGCCCCGCGACAGCAGACCATCCACCAGCTTTTCATAAAAGGCCATCCCGGACTCGTTCCAGGAACCCGTCCCCTGCGGACAGATGCGCGGCCAGGAAACCGAGAACCGGTAAGCATCTACCCCCAGCGAGGCGATCAGATCCAGATCCGGTTCAAGGCGATGATAATGGTCGCAGGCGATGTCGCCATTACTATGATCGGCAATCGCGCCTGGAATCTTGCAAAAATCATCCCAGATGGATTGCCCCTTGCCATCCGCAGCGGCTGCACCTTCAATCTGAAAGGCGCTGGTCGCAACCCCCCAGACAAAATCGGCCGGGAAAGTGAAAGTATTAACAAGGCGCTTCATTTGACGGCTCCTGTCGTCAGGCCGGAAATCAGTTGTCTGGAGGACAACACAAACAGCACCACCAGCGGCAGGGTCGCAATCGCCGAACCGGTCATCAGGGCACCCCATTCAGTATTAACCGGACTTTGTAAGCTGCGCAACGCCAGCGGCAAGGTGTACATCTCAGGGGTACGCATCACAATCAGCGGACCGATGAAGTTATTCCACGAGGCGATGAAGGTAATCAACCCCAGCGTGCCCAGTGCCGGTCGCAGTAACGGCAGCACGATGCGCAGATAAATGCTGAATTCGCCGCAGCCATCCATGCGCGCCGCCTCGATCAGGTCTTTGGGGATGGTTGCGGCGACCGACTGGCGCATCAGAAAAATGCCGAAGGCGCTGGCAGCACCGGGGATATACAACGCTCTGGGCTGGTCGATCCAGCCCAGCATATCCATGATCATGAACGTCGGAATCATGTTCATAAAGGAAGGCAGCAGCATGGTCGCCATCACCAGCGCGAACAGCATGTTCTTGAAACGGAACTGGAACATCGCGAAGGCATAACCGCCCATCGAACAGAACAACAGGGTCAAGGCGGTAGAGGCAATCGCCACATACAGGCTCCAGCCCAGGTTGCGCCAGAACGGCATGCGGCTGGTCAAAATTTCCAGATTCGCCAGAAAGTCGTCGCCAATAAACAGCGGCGGTGGCAGACTGAAAATCTCGGTGCGCGAGTGGGTCGCGAACACAAACATGAAATAAAATGGAGCGAGCATCAGTAGTGCGCCTGTACCCACCAACAGGTAGGCTGCCCAGCTTGAAAGTTGCTCAGTTTGCCTATTCAACAGTTTCACGAGTGGGATTCTTTCGTACTAAATAAACGGTTAGTCAGCCAGGTCAGCAGCGCCACCACGATAAACAGTAACCAGGACATCGCGCTTGCCGCGCCAAAATCGTTGAAATCGAACGCCATACGATACAGATAGATCGCCGTCGTCATACCGGCCTGATCACTGCCGCCACGCCCGCCGGTGAGAATAAAGGCCTCCTCGAACAGTTGCAAACCGCCGATCACCGACAGTGTTACTCCGAAAAAGATCATCGGTTTCAGGCTGGGCAAGGTGATAAACCAGAACTGCTGCCAGCGGCTGGCGCCATCCATGGTGGCCGCCTCATAAATATCCTTGGGTATGGTTTGCAGTGCGGCCAGATAAAGCACCACATTGAAGCCGACATAGCGCCAGAACACGATCAACGCGATCGCCGGTTTGATGGTATCGGGATCGTTAAGCCAGTCCACCGGGTGTTGCGGCATTAGTCCACCCAGCAAGGGTATCTGGCTTAAGCCGCTCAGCACGACATTAATCAACCCATAATCAGTGGAAAACAAGGAACTGAACAGAATCGCAATCGCGACCGTCGAGGTGATATAGGGCATGAAATACGCCCCGACCACGCCATTACGCAAACTGCCAAAGGAGGAATGAATGAAACAGGCCAGTGGAATCGCCACCAGATGTTGCGGCACACCCGACGCCAGCGCCAGCCAAGCGGTATTCTTTAGCGACTTCCAGAACCATTCATCCTGCAACGCGAAGGCGAAGTTGTCCCAACCAACAAACTGCATCGCCGCCAGGCCGCTGGTAGGCTCCCAGGTCTGGAAGGCCAGATACAACGAAAACAGCAGCGGAAATACCCCGAATACCAGGAACAGCAGCACAAACGGGCTCAAAAATAGATAAGGCGCCAGTTCCGGCGACAGGCGGAATGCCATGAATTTTGCGGCGCGCATTAGCGATTAGCCCGGTGTTGCAGCAGGCGCTGCGCGTCTGCCAGGGCGGTGGTGATATCCTTGCCCCGATCCAGCACCTTGTCGAGTTCGGTATTGATCACCTCGTCGGCAAAGGCGTCCTGCTTGTGCACGTCGATCGCCGTGATGTGGCTGGCCGCTTCGCGCCAGATAACGCGCGCTTTCTGCCCACCCAGAAAGGCGATCGGCAATTCAAAAAAGGGATCGTCATAGCTTGAGCTCAGCGCAGGAAAGGCGTCCTGCACCTTGAAGGCGGCTAATTGAACCTCGCGGTTTTGCGTCATCAACTTGATAAATTCCCACGCCAGCCGTTTATGCGCCGCAGGCGCTCCCTTGGGTATGGCATAAAAAGTGCCTCCATAGGCCGCATAAGCCTGTTCGGGCAATTGTGCGGCGCGCCATAATCCCCGTGTGCCGGGAGCAAGCCAGGTATTCATATGTCCGGAAAGCCAGGCGCCGCTCATCTGCGTGGCGATGCCACCCCGTTTAAAACCTTCAGACCATTCGTTTGACCAGGCAATCACTTTGGCATCCAGCTTCAGGGTACGCACCTTGCGCGCCAGTTCGAACGCCCGCACAAAGCGCGGTGTGTTGACCAGCACCCGCGACTGCTTATCGAAATACAGCCCTTCGCCCGGCTTGATACCGGTACGAATCATGATATCTTTCATGTCGCGGGCGTGGGCGATCAAATAAGCACCGGTGACCGCCTTGATCTGCACGCCGCTTTCCACGTAGCTATCCCAGGACTGGCGCATTTGCGCTTCAGTCACCCCTGCCTTATCCAGTAGGTCGATACGATACAACATAGTCCCGGGACCAATATCAGCAGGTGCAGCCACCACCGCACCATTTCGACTGGTGGCCTGAGCATAGGCATAAGGTACATAACCCGCTTGAAATTGACCGATCGTGTAAGGTGCAAGTGCCAGATCTTCAAGCCCGCCCCCCTGAGCAAACCTGCCGACAAAGCCGACTTCAAGCGCCATTACGTCCGGCAAATAAAACGAAGTCGACAACGCCGTAATCATTGCAGTATGGTGATCGTTGAACTGACGACTGACCACCTTGATCTCCACCTCCGGATGCAGACGCTTCCATAAGGGAATCGCGGCTTTGACAATCTCGTCAACAGCAGGATAAGCCGCCACGGTCAGTGTCAGCGGCGGCTGAGAGTCAGTCTGACTGGCGCTGACGTCGCAGAGTGTCAGGCTGATCAAGCCCAGCACTGCTAACACTTTCCATGGAAAAAACCGCCTGCTGTTCATTGTTCTGATTCCTGATTCAAGGTGATTTCAGCATCATTAATATTATTGATTCGCTCAGGCATCGGTCACGCACGATAATTATGAAAGCGCTTTCATTAAACTCAGAATAGCCTGCAGTGCCACTGAAGTCAAACACTATTTTATCAATATGAACCACCAGCAAAGCGGCCATCCAATCCGCTTGAGAATGCGGCCGGGATGGCCGCTCTCCCAAGTCTGATGATCATTGAAACTGGGTCAAGCCACGTGCGATGCCGGTCGGATAAACTGCCCCGGAAATGATAGTCGTGTTGATATTCGGATAGATCAACTGTGAATTGACTGCCCCGATCGGCTGCGCCAGTACCGCAGCGGCCGTGGTGTAATTTCCGCTATAAGGGGAGCCGCAGCCATTGCTAAGCGTGAAACTGGACAGCGGGATGGTATAGCCGATCATGGTGCTACTGGTCGGATTCACACTGGCTGTCACCGTCGCATTGCATTTGTTAATACCGCTGGTATAGGTCTGCGCACCGACAATCGATACCGTAATCGACCGATTGCTCACCTGCTTGTAGAAATTTGCGTCTACACCCAGATTAATTAGCAGACTGGTCTGTCCATTCAAGGTCAGGCCATTGCCGGGATAAGTGACATACATGCCCACATAGCCACCGGCGGTTGGTGGAGTTGCGCCAGGCGCCGGTGCGGAGGGTGCTGAGGTAATCACCGATATCCAGAAATCCTGACTGGCGTCCGCTATCGCAGGCGCATAGTCCCCACCCGCATAAGTATTTGTATAATGAGTAAAGTCTCCGCTGACATAACCCCAGGTTCCGCCCTGAGCGGTGGTCTTGGTCGAAGTGAAGCCGCTGGCAAAGGTCAGCAAGGGTGCGACAGGCATCACCGAATTGGAAGCCGCAGACTCGATACTATTGCCGATGCTATTGGTCGCGTGCACGGTAAAGGTATAAGCGATTCCATTGCTCAGTCCGGTCATGGTATGCGACAACAACGTGCTTCCGGCATTGCTGTCCACCCCGCCGGACGGAACCGAACTGACCGTATAGCCGGTAATCGCGCTACCGCCATCCGAAGCCGGCGCAGTAAAAGCGACCGTTGCCAGCGCATTGCCAGCACTAGCCGTGCCGATGAGCGGAACACCCGGAGCTGTAGGACTGGCCGGCGGCAAGGCAGGCGTGACGCTATTGGAAGCAGCCGATTCTGCGCTACTACCTATAGCGTTAGTCGCATGCACCTTGAAGCTGTAAACAACCCCGTTAGTCAGACCGGTTATCTGGTGCGTCAATGCGGTGGTACCCGCATTACTATCCACCCCCCCGCTGGGTGTGGAGGTCACGGTATAACCCGTGATCGCGCTGCCACCATCACTGGCAGGTGCGGTGATGACCAGGGTCGCCTGTGCGTTACCCGCGCTAACCGAAGCAACAGCAGGTGCGCCCGGAACCGTCAGAGTGCCGCCCGCAAAGCGCAAATTATCGAAATAATAGTTGCGCAGGGCTGGCATCGGGGCAGAAGCAACACCGGTGTCGCTGCCCAGACCAAAGTCAAAAAAGACTGATGCCTTGTTATAACTGTAAGCCAGATTCAACGCCGGTGTACCGCTGGCGGCACTGGCAAAATTAAAGGTCAGTGTCTCCCAGGAGTTAGCTTTGGTCGAAACGGCTTCAGTCTCTACACTATGCTGGGAATTCGCCGAATCTTCCAGCTTGAGTCTCACATGCACACCGATCGCCGGACTGCAGACGTTTGCCGTCATGTTTTTTGCTGCAGAAAAATCGAGTGCGGTTCCGCTCCAAAGGGTGGTTCCCGCCCAGGAATTGGCAGAAACGGGCTTCTGGACATCCAGCACCTTGTTCGAAGCATTGGCCGGGTCTAGCGCAATGCTCGAGCCGGCGCCACCGAAATCGGTATGTAGCGGCGTCCCATCAAACGAGGCCAGCACCGTGCCGCTTCCCGTATTACTGGCATTCCCGCAGGCACCGGTGCTTCCGCCAGCCGGCAACAATTTTGTGCCTTCCTCAATAGCATTCTTCAAATCAACAGCGCCTGGACTGGACGGCAACTTGACTACACCTGCTTTGACAGCATCCAGTGCCGAACCGAGATTATCAGTGGTGGGCGACTGACCAGCTATAGTGCCTGCCAGCATGGCTGCGACCAGCTTGGCCACATAATGAGACTTGTTATCCGGCGGATTTGCAATGTAATCAGCGGTAATAGCACCGGCCGGAACACCCAGATCACTTTGCACCTTGGCCTGAGCCTCGGCTACGCTGCTGGCAGGTTTTACCATCATGTTCAGCGAAACCATGGTCGTCAACGGTGAGACTATCGAAGGCGTTTCTGCTGGTGCCATCAGGGTATAGGTTTTCGAAACTGCGCTTGCCGGCAAATCATCAGCGTCGTGCGCAACACCCGCCGTGATCACCGCGACCAGATGTTTACCAGCGATAGAACTACCATAAGGTACCTTAAGGCTGAAGCTGCCTGAAGTGCCCGTGGTTTGCTGAGGATCGCTGGGATCACAGACCCCGTTACTGTTTTTCAGCGGCAGACAAACCGTTGCGCCGCTAATATATCCATCCATCAACGTACCTGTCAGAGTCGGCCCCTGCAGTACGCCACCGCCACCACAAGCCGCCAGCGTCAAGGCGACTAGTGCAGCAGCACAGGTTTTATAGTGTGACGCCCTGCCCCGGATTTCATTGACTGCTGCAAACATGCTGTACTCCCTGCTGTGAATTTTTACGGTGACTGCCAGAGCCGAATTTCCTGTCGAGTGAAACGGAAATCCGTGACCATCTGAAAGCGCTTTCATTAATTTATTCCAAATTAACACATATTGCAACTTGCATTTTCAAGGCATCACAACCGCCAATTTAGCCGTCCCGCAATTTTGCTTTAAAAAAAGCGGGTCCCTCTCAGAACCCGCTTTTGTACGCTATTGCCAAATTGACCTTAAGGATGATTGACCCAGAAACCAGTGGTCGGACTCAAGCTCTTGCCCGCCGTTGGATCACTAAAGTCCAGATAAGTCTTGGTTGAAATATAGGATGACAAGCTACCATTATTATCCAGAACCGGCGTATAGAAGAACCAGTTCATTTTGACATTATCCCAGGCCCACAAGGAAATAAGGCTGTTTGAGGCGTTCGCACCCAATACAGGTGACGGTGACGTAACAGCGACCTGGTTGACAAACGCTCTGGGCGATGAACCATCCCCGACAGTGATCAGACTCCAGCCTGGAGGCAAGGCATTCGCACCTATAGCTGAATCCTGATCTTTAAAGTCACTCACCTTGACCGCGTTTCCTGCCGGCAATTGAATCGTGAAAGTCGCAGAAGCATTCACCCAGAAACCCTCACCACCATTGACTATGGAAAGCACATCATAGCCTTTCGACAAAGCATAAGCGGCTAGCTGTGCCGGAGTCATGGCAGGGGTATAGAAAGCCCATCTTTGGGTCTTGGAAACCCATTTCCAGACGGTGGTTACCTGACTTTGCGTCTGATCCCCTAACTTGGTCACATCCAGCGCTGTACTGCTGCTGTTACCTAGCAAGTTCCAACCCTTAGTCACAGCAACCATTGGCGTAAACACCGCAGTAATCGAGCAATTGGCTGTGATCACCCCGGTGGTATAGGTACTACCACTGAGGCTACCGCCGCAACCTGACACCGAAACAGTGACATAGCCTGCATTGGGTGAAACCGTAAAGCTTGTGGTCGCACCCGGAGCCACCGTCTGTGTGGCAGGACTGAAGCTGCCATAGAGGCCGGCATTGGCAGTAACCGTTAGCGTACTGGCTGGCGTAACGGCGTTGGAGGCTGCCGATTCCAGGCTGCTGCCGACCGCATTAATCGCATGTACCGTGAAGGTATAGCTGGTTCCGTTGGTCAAGCCGGTCACGGTATGGGTCAAGGCATTACTGCCCGTATTGCTGTCCGTGCCACCGGCAGGAATCGATTTCACCGTGTATCCGGTAATCGTGCTGCCACCATTGCTGGCCGGGGCGGTGAAGTTGACGATCGCCTGAGCGTTGCCACCGGTAGCGGTTCCGATGGTCGGTGCACCAGGAACGGTGGCAGAACCAGAGCCTGCTCCTGGGGTCAGATCATCGAAATAGTACACGCGGTCAGCAGGCATCGGCCCGGAACCGCCATTTCCAAGTCCAAAATCCGGGAAAACCGACACCTTGTTATAGGTTTTAGTCAAGTCCAGCGCGGCTGTGGGTCCACCACCGACAGGTGGTGCAAGTCCCGGATTAGCAAAATTGAAAGTCAAGGTTTCCCAGGCGTTCGCCACCGTGGTGATTGCGTCCGTTTCCACGCTAATGCCGTCGTTTGATGCGTCTTCGACTTTCAGACGAATCCTTATACCTGCTGCCGGACTGTAAGACCGCAGAGTCAAGATCTTGCTGTTGGCACTGAACGGAATAGACGCTATAGCGTTGAATCCCGAATTACGGCCACCTGTGGGATTTACGTTAAGCAATGCAATCGTGGTACCACCCCAGGTTTCAGAGCCGGTTGCCTGTTTCTTGTAGACTTTCAGCACCTTGTTACTGCCGCCTGCAGGATCTGCCACGACTTCAGAGGGTGTACCATTCAAGCCAAAGTCAACCATCGTGGGTGGCGGCGTTTCGTCGAAAGTCACCAACTGGTTGCCGGCTGGCGCTGCACCACCCACAAATACCGTCATGCCGCGGGTAATTCCCGTCGCATAAACAGGCGCGCCTACAGTCCCGGAATTAACCGTGGTATTAAGGTTAGGGTAGCTCAACTGGGTGTTGATCGCGCCGATCGGTTGTGCCAGTGCCGCAGCAGCGGTAGTGAAGTTACCAGAGAAGGGTGCACCGCAACCTTGCGCCAGCGTGAATTTGCTCAGCGGAATGGTGTAGGTCGTCATCGCATCAGAGGTCGGGGTCACCGTGGTCGTCACCGAAGTATTGCATAAACCGCCGCTGCCGTTACTGTACTGTTGCGCGCCAACGATGAAGATGGTGATGTCCTTATTGGTCGCTTGTTTAAAGAAATCAGCATCCATACCCAGATTAATCGCCAGACTGGTCTGTCCTGAGAGAGCCAGTCCTGCGCCTGGATAAGTCACATACATACCCAGATAGCCGCCTGCAGTGGGCGGGGTAGCACTCGGAGCAGGGGCTGTCGGGGCTGTCGTGGTCACCGCAATATAGAAATACTGGTTCGCATCCGCCACCGCAGGTGAGGAATCGGCAAAACCGCCACCGGTGTAGGTGTTGGCATAATTGGTGAAATCTCCGCTGAAATATCCCCAACTGCCGCCCTGCGAAGTACCATAGGTCGAGGTGAACCCACTGGCAAAGGTCAGGCTTCCACCCGCAGCAGTGGCCGAAGGTGTCACCGCATTGGATGCAGCCGACTCAGCGCTGTTGCCGGTGGAATTAGTTGCATGCACCGTGAACGTATAGCTGGTTCCGTTGGTCAAGCCGGTGATGATATGCGTCAACCCTGTCGTAGCAGTATTGCTGTCTACGCCCCCGGCAGGGAATGAAGTCACTGTGTAACCAGTGATTGCACTGCCGCCGGTATTGGCAGGTGCGGTAAAGGTAACCACAGCCTTGGCATTGCCACCCGTCGCCGTCACCGAAGCCGGTACACCGGGAACCGTCGCCGCGATTGTACCTGCCCAGAAATAAAGGTTGTCTATATACACCGTATTCCCGCCAGGCGTTCCGACAAACTTGAATTGGAAAATATTGGTTTTAGCCGGAATTGTGTAAGCGCTCAGTGGAATATCAAAACTGTTCCAGCCTGTGGTCGTAGGATGCAACGTATAGGGCTGCTCTAGTGCGGGTGCTCCGGGCGAAATCAGGTACACATCCAGCGCAGTGGTAGTCGCAGCCCACACATCAATGTGTAGATAACTCATCCCGCTCACATCGATGCCGGTATTGGGAGAAAGCTCCAACCCCTGATAGCCCAGATTTGCATATTTGAGAATGTGGCTTCCCGTGACAATTATCTCAGACTCAACCGTAGACTGACCCCAGTTCGGGTTGAGGTTAAAACCCGCGCCAGTCATCGCTCCATAAGTATCCCCATAAATCGATATATAGGTACCGGCGGTTCTGACTGGGGGGGTAGTCGGATTGACGGTCGGGTCTGAGCCGCCTACGGCAGGCGCTGAAAAAGTTGCTGCTGCATACAACGGACTGGTGCAGGCAGGTGCACCGGTGACCGCAGTCACGCCACACAAGGCATAGCGAGTGTTGCGACTGGCATCCCAAAGACCCCAGCCATCATCGTTGTTTTTCCAGGCTTCGTCAAAGGCTTCGAAATAAAATACGGTTTTCGGTCCCGTTGCACCGTTCTGCCAGGCATCCATCGCGTCGTAATACATTTTGGCATTGACAGGGTTTGCACAGCAGTTTTCCAGCGGATTGGCTGCATTGGTGACCATCGCCTTCCAGCCGGTTTCACCCACCACGATCGGCAGGTTCGCTCCTCCATGACTGGCAATATAAGTTGCGACCTGGTTATAACTGTCTTTTGCGTTTTGCAGCGCCGCACTCATCATAGCAGACGCACTGCCGGTATTCTGATAAGTCCAGCGATTAGGATTGCTCATCGGATAAGTGTGCATCGACACGAAGTCCAGCAGCGGTAAAATGCTATCCGGCAACTCCGTGGCACCAGATCCCCCTGCGAAGAAGGTGTAATCGTCATCTGCCGTCACCGGCTGAGTAATACCCTGTTTAACCGTGGTGATATAGCCCTTCAGACAGGCCACCGGCATATAAGCGCTAAAGAAGGAAGTCTCGTTACCCACACTGACTGAAACTACATTCGAATATGTATTGGCTTCCCGGATGCCATTTTGTACGTCAGTATCATTGGCTGGGCTGGCACAGCTGGCCTGACTGGCTGGAGCAATTCCCGACAGGTAAATGCCCAGCTGAAACTTCAGACTGGAGAAACTCGCAGCCGCGACGCGCAGAATATTTTCATGTGAAAGATCGGTATCGAACAGGCGCAGCAGGGTATATCCGGCGGAACTGAGTTTGGTCAAATCCTCGGTAATCTGCGCATCGGTAGGCACTTCACTGGCACCCGGACCGCCAGCACGATAGGCGCTGTAGTTAATCGCCTTGACATTATTTGCATAAACTGCAGGTAAAGCACGCAGCGCCAGTGAATTTCCGCCCGAGACAGTTGCCGTTTCAAAGGAGATGCCGCCCAGATTGAGACCGTTTGGATAAGCGCCTGCTGTTCCGTTTGTGGTAAATTGCATATTAGCCTGCAGCAGTTGTGCATGTACCTCTTTCAGCGGCAACGCCAGAAATGCAGCCATGGTACTGGTTCCACAACCACTGATTGTCCAATTAGCGTCGGTGAGGGTTTTAGTATAAGTAGTCGCTGTCGTGGGAGCTGCAACCCCATTCCCGGTATTCACCGCCGTTGCCATGATGGTGATCGGGCTGTTTGCAGTCGCTGTACAGCTGGCTGATTTTAAAATAAGCGTTGCAGCACAATGCCCTACACATTCTGTGTTAGTACCCAAGCCGACAGTAATGGAAGTCGCACCGGTGATATTCCAGGTATTACTGCCTGCACCCGCAACATACACGCCAATGCCTGCCCCCGTACCCGTTGGATCCACGCCATCGCCCCGGTACACCGAGTCAGTGCCTACACCGCCCCACCAATAGGTTGGCGACGGACTGCCAAATTCATATCCAGACGCGGTATTGTTCCCAGGTAATGCAGCACCGGATGCAGGCACATAAGAATCCTGGCTCGCCGTCTGATTCTGCACCACAATGACTGTCGCAGAGGAAAGCACAGGGAAAAACAAGGTAAACAGGATGAAAAACCGTACTACTATCGAACACATAACAAAACTCCTCAATGTTTTTTATTCCCTGCCGCTCAAAAAAATCCACCCTTTCAATTGCATAAGCAATTGATCAAGAATGATTTAATCCGCAACAAATATTAAATCACCACACGGCGTCTGTTTTATTTCTTGGAAAAAACAGCACTGCAACCCGTCAGTAACACCCTCGATTTTTTCTAAAATTTATCGTGAAAGCGTTTTCTGAAAACGCTTTCATAATCACTTTAATCTTAATTTTTGAGAAATGCAAGCAGATTTTTTTCAGCCGCCACAACGAAACTGAAACCGCTCAAATAGGGCAGGATCGGGTTGATTTTCGAATGACTAACTCGGGTGCAGGGTTATCAGAAGCATGCGTTTCCCCTGCTATCAATTTGAGCATGGTGACTGCTGCAATTTTGCCGATTTCTCGTATCGAGTGCCTGACGGTGGTGAGCGGGGGAATCATAAAAGATGAGTTTAGCAGATCATCAAAACCGACCAGCGAAATGTCGTCGGGCACACGCAACCCGCGATTGTACAAGGCGAGTGCAGCGCCATAGGCCATCTGATCGTTGGATGCAAAAATCGCCGTAAAACGGCTACCCGAATCCAGCAACTTCAGCGTTGCCGCTTCGCCACCAGTTTCCATGAATTGTCCCTGCACGCAAAGCTTGGGATCAAAAGGCAGGTTATGCGCTTTCAATGCTGCACGGTAGCCCTTGAATCGTTCAATCGCATCGTGATGACTGGAAATCCCCTTTAGAAAGGCGATACGGGTATGACCCAAGCCTATTAAATGTTCGGTGGCCATTTTCGCGCCGGTATAGTTATCAAAATTGAAACTATGTAACCTTTCCGAACTCAGCATTCTGCTGGTGACCACCATGGGGGTGCGGATAGACCGTTCAAGCAACACTTCATCCGGCAGGCAGGCTGACAGGATGATGATGCCATCGACGCGGCGTCCTTCCAGAAAATTGATGCAACCCAGTTCGAAATCTTCACGCCAGTGACTGCTGACAAACAGGGGTGCATAATTTGCCGCAATCAATATTTCTTCAATACCGACCATGGCCTGACCATAATAAGGGCTGCCAAACACTTGGGTGATAATACCGATACTGTGACTTTTACCTCCCGCAAGTCCACTGGCGATGGGATTTGATACAAAACTCAGCTTCTTGATGGCTACTTCGATTGCTCTGCGTTTGATCTCGCTGACTTTTGCGGTACCATTTAAAAATCGCGAAACGGTGCTGGGAGAAACGCCTGCTTCTGCAGCAACCATTTCCAGCGTGGTAACCGGTTCTTCCGAGTAATTTTTGAGCTTGCCGGGTACTTGCATTGACATTATTCTGGTGAAATAAACCTCATGATCCTATCACACCCTGTTAAATTCAATTCATCTAGTCAATACATGCACCACGCATCAGGCACTGGTATTAAACAAGTTACCCACTGACATGCTACCTTGAATATTGATCGCCACTGTCTGCAGAAATGACTGCAACGATGCCTGGCTTGGATTGCCTCCGCTGTTAGTGACCAGGCTGTTAAATGATTGCTGTAAATTCGCAAGGCCTGAAGCAGCATTCGAGGCTGGATTGCCACTCAACAGATTGCTGATATTGTTATTGCCATCAAGCTGTGAAATCAGACCCTGGATACTCGTTTGCAATTTGATGGTCGAACTTGTACGATCCAACGTGACTGGCGTTGCGGCCTGCCCGGTTGCATAGCCGCTTAGGGATTGCTTAGTAGACGAATCGGGTGAAAGTGACCCTTGCAGCGAAGCGAGCAGGCTGCTTGTAAAATCGGTGGTGGATTGGCTGGCAGTCGACCCCAGCAAGCTTGAAAGACCAGAGCCCATGTTCATCTGCGCCATCGCCTGAGTCACTGCCAGAGACAAACTGCTCTTATTGGCAGTAGCATTGACAGTGCCGGTGCTGGCCGAACCGCCAGCATTCGGCACAACTGCCGCCAGGGAAGTGAGTCCATTGGCATTTTGATAGGCATTGGTAGAAATTGAAGAAACTGACATAGTGACCTCCAAATTTTTTAAACGATATCCACGCTTACTCGTTGCTTATCGGCTGGATGCAGGAATATTTTACCCGATACAGATCACAGATCCACTTACAATCTCGAACCGGATACAACACGGTAAATTTGTTCTCATCCGGCTACGCCCCCTCGCTACGCTCTCCCCGCTTGCGGGAGAGGGGCGGGGGAGAGGGAGCGAACTTTAACTTCTAGTTTTTTCATGTTTTTTCCCTCTCCCTAACCCTCTCCCACAAGTGGGAGAGGGGATAAGTCGGTTTTATTTTATTCAAAACTAATCAGTATGTTATGCGAAGAACAAATTTACCGTGCCGGATACAAGCACTTTATTTACATTTAACCTCTTAACGTGTATAGGAATGGAAATGAGCCAGATTGAAAATCATTATCACGAAGTTGTCCACATAGAAACCGAAATTCAGCGAAAAATGATTGCTCTTGGACTGGACTGGCATAATGAACAAGCCATGAAACAATTAGCCTCTGAATGCAAGGTTTTTCACGAAGACGATGCGCAATCTGCATATGCATCCCATGAACGAGAGCGGATAACAAAAGCTGAATTATTTGGCTTGGTCTCCCTGATGCTGTCCACCATGGAGAATGCTGCACTGGAAGGACGTGTAGTACATGGTGGAGAAATTTGGAAAGCCTTCGGCATACACCTATACAACTGACTCAGATTGGCTCACGACAATATTCTCCTGAGTGATAGAAAGCA
>CAIRBC010000093.1 GCA_903876685.1 uncultured Nitrosomonadales bacterium
AAAGGGAATTTTTATGCAAATAGATTTACGTACCGTCAGCATCGAGCCTTTGCGCAATACCTTCGATCATATCGTCAGGCGTTTCGGTGACAAACCGGCTTCGCGCTACCAGGAAGGCAGCTATGATATCCAGCCCGCCGAAAACCTGCATTTCAAGCCCACCTGGGATCCCGATCAGCTATTGTTTGATACCTCGATTACCAAAATCGTGTTAAAGGACTGGTATGTATTGAAAGATCCCCGCCAGTTTTATTACAGCACCTATACCCTGGCGCGGGCGCGTCAACAAGATACCACCGAAGCCAACTTCAAATTCGTCGAGAGTCGCGGCCTTATCGAGATGCTGCCCGCCGAACTGAAACAACTGGCGCTGGAGGTGCTGATCCCGCTGCGCCATGCTGCCTGGGGTGGCAATATGAATAATACCTTCATCTGCGGCTATGGTTACGGCACAGTGTTTACCCAAGCCTGTATCTATCATGCGATGGATCAATTAGGAATTGCTCAATACATTTCCCGTTTGGGACTGCTGCTCGGCGATACCGAAGCGCTCAGCGCGGGTAAACAAGCCTGGTTAAGCGCACCTGCCTGGCAACCCTTGCGCCATTATGTCGAAGATTGTCTGGTGGTGCGCGATCCCTTCGAGCTGTTCGTGGCACAGAATGTTGCGCTGGATGGTCTGCTCTATCCGCTGATTTATGATCGCATCGTCGATGGTCATCTGTCCGGCAAGGGTGCGTCCGCAATAGCCATGCTCACCCAGTTCATGAGCGACTGGTTTGAAGAAACCAGTAAATGGATTGATTCCGTGATGCGTACTGCAGCCGCCGAATCCGAGCATAACCGTGCTCAGTTGCAACAATGGACCGAGCAATGGAGCACTCGCGCGGCACAGGCCTTAGGCCCGCTAGCGACACTGGCGCTGTCAGATGCCGCCGACGGGATTCTCGGTGAAGAAGTGGCGTCCTTCAAGGCGCGTATGAAAAAAATTGGGATCGAGATTTAATATGTCTACTGTATTTATTGCCTTGCAAGCCAACGAAGAAACCCGTGCCATTATCGAAGCCATCGTACTGGATAACCCCGAAGCCATCGTCAAACGCGAACCGGCGATGGTCAAGATCAACGCACCCGGGCGTCTGGTCGTCAACCGCGAAACCATCGAATCGATCGTCGGCCGCTCTTTTGATCTGCAGGAGATGCATATCCATCTGATCACCCTGAGCGGAAATGTGGATGAGACAGACGATAGTCTGACCTTGACCTGGAATAATTGAGAAGGAGTAGCCCATGGATACGCAAGTGACAAAAAAGAAACTCGGTCTTAAGGAACGCTATAAGCTGCTAACCCGTGATCTGGGTTGGGAAACTACCTTTCATAGCCGTGAAGAAGTATTTCCCTATGTACATTATGAAGGCATCAAGATCCATGACTGGGACAAGTGGGAAGATCCATTCCGCCTCACCATGGATGCCTACTGGAAATATCAGGCGGAAAAAGAGCGCAAATTTTATGCGATTATCGATGCCCATGCACAGAATAACGGTCATCTGAATCTGACTGATGCGCACTATCTGACGGCGATCAAGATTTTCCTGCAAGCAATCACCCCCGGCGAATATTGCGCGCATAAGGGTTTTGCACGGGTGGGTCGCGAGTTTGGCGGAGTCGGCACGCAGGTGGCCTGCCAGATGCAATCCCTGGATGAGGTTCGTCATGCACAGACCCAGATCCACGCGATGTCCAATTACAATAAGTTTTACCAGGGCTTCCATGCCTTTTCCGATCAGCGCGACCGCATTTGGTATACCTCGGTAGCGCGCTCGTTTTTCGATGATGCCTTATCGTCCGGCCCGTTCGAATTCATGATCGCGATTGGTTTCTCGTTCGAATATGTCCTTACCAACTTGTTGTTCGTGCCATTCATGTCGGGAGCTGCCTATAACGGCGACATGGCGACCGTCACCTTTGGATTTTCGGCTCAGTCTGACGAAGCACGCCATATGACGCTGGGTCTGGAATGCATCAAGTTCATGCTGGAACAGGATCCGGCTAATCTGCCGATCGTGCAAAAATGGATCGATAAATGGTTCTGGCGCGGTCTGCGTATCCTGGCGCTGGTCGGCACCATGATGGATTACATGTTACCCAAGCGCGTGATGTCGTGGAAAGAGGCGTTTGACATTTATGGTATCGAAAACGGCGGCGCGCTATTCAACGATCTGGCTCGTTACGGGGTACGCGCGCCCAAGGGTTGGGGTGATGCCGCAGCGGCAATCGATCACATGTCGCATCAGTTGATGCTGGGCTTGTACCAGTGGAGCTTCGGCACCGCCTTCCACGGCTGGATTCCTTCCGACGATGAAATGGAATGGCTGTCTGCCAAGTATCCGGATTCTTTCGATAAATACTATCGCCCGCGCTGGGAGCATATCAAGAAACTGGCTGCGGCAGGCACACCGTTCAAGAACTATGGTCTGGCCAAACTATGCCAGACCTGTCAGTTGCCTTGCGTATTTACCGAACCCGGTGACCCCACTCTGATCTGTCATCGCGAAATCGACTACAAGGGTGAAAAATATCATTTCTGTTCAGATGGTTGCAAGGAAATATTCGAAAACGAGCCTGAGAAGTATATCCAGGCGTGGTTGCCGATGCCGCAACTGTTCCAGGAACCCTTGAAGGGTGATCTGGGCGCATGGATGAACTATGTGTCGCTGGTCGATGGACAGGACAATGGTGACTTCGATGGTTCACAGGATCAGATCAATTTCGATAAATGGCGCGGCATGGCCACCTCGAACAAGTAACAAGAACCAGGGCGGTCACTGCCGCCCCTTCAAGGAGATGCAACATGGCTGTAATAGCATTAAAGGAATATAGCGCAGTACCGCGCGACCTCGTGGCCAATTTCAACGGGAAGCAACTGGTTTATGCGAGCTGGGATCATCATCTGCTGTTTGCCGCGCCGTTTCTGTTTTGCGTGCCACCGCAGATGACCTTCAGCGAATGGGTAGCAGGACCGCTAACACAACTGATCGCCGCTGATCCGGATGCGAAAGCGGTAGACTGGAGTAGCGTGCAATGGCTGAAGGCTAACCAACCCTGGACTCCCAATTTTGCCGGCAGTCTGGCCGAAAATGGGGTGGTTCATAAAGACCAGATCCGTTTCCGTACCCCCGGGCTGAATTCTTTACTCACTGTTAATTAAGGATCGGTAATGAGCTATCAATTGACCATTGAGCCACTGGGTCAGACCGTCGAAGTCGAAGAGGGGCAAACCATTCTGGATGCAGCACTGCGTGCCGGCATCTACCTGCCACATGCCTGTTGTCATGGCCTGTGCGCTACTTGCAAGGTACAGGTGCTGGAGGGAGAAGTCGATCATGGCGTCGCCTCGACTTTTGCGTTAATGGATTTCGAGCGCGACGAGAACAAGTGTCTGGCCTGTTGCGCAATACCACAGAGTGATGTGGTGATCGAGGCGGAGATCGACGAAGACGTCGATGCGCAGAATCTACCGGTGCGCGACTATACGGGCAAGGTGATCCGCCTCGAAAACCTGACCCCTACCGTGAAGGGTCTCTGGATAGAACTGGAACAGGATATCGAATTTCAGGCAGGACAATATGTGGATCTGCATCTGCCGGAGGGCATCGGCGGTCGCGCCTTCTCGCTGGCGAATCCGCCTTCGACCGGAAAGGTAGTCGAACTGAACATCCGTATCGTGCCCGGCGGCAAGGCAACCACTTATGTGCATGAAAGCATGCAGGT
The DNA here is from genome assembly GCA_903876685.1 of uncultured Nitrosomonadales bacterium. Lineage (GTDB taxonomy): Bacteria > Pseudomonadota > Gammaproteobacteria > Burkholderiales > Gallionellaceae > Gallionella. Next base: position 3,776 of record CAIRBC010000093.1, read on the forward strand.
CGGTGAGGAAGTACGCATTTCCGGGCCTTACGGACGATTTTTTGTGCGTAAATCGGCCGAAGTGCCCCTGATTTTCATGGCCGGGGGGTCAGGCTTGTCCAGTCCCAGATCGATGATCCTGGATCTGCTGGCGGAAGGTTTTAGCTTGCCGATCACCCTGCTATACGGGCAACGCAGCATGGCCGAACTTTATTATCATCAGGAATTTTTGGCGCTGGCGGCGAGTCATCCCAATTTCACTTACGTGCCGGCTCTTTCCGCCGAGCCTGAAGGTTCAAGTTGGCAAGGCTTCCGTGGTTTCGTACATGACGCTGCCATTGCTCATTTCAACAATGACTTCAGGGGCAACAAAGCCTACCTGTGCGGTCCGCCGCTGATGGTAGAAGCCTGTATTGGCAGCCTGATGAAAGGCCGCTTGTTCGAGCGCGATATCTATACCGAAAAATTCATTTCTGCAGCCGACGCACAACAGGTGCGCAGCCCGTTATTCAGGGCGCTGTAGACTATTCCAGTAGAAATCAGCGAGTGCGCTTGCGCACCATAATTTGTGATGAAACGCAAATAATGCGCAAGCGCATCCTACGATGGGAGTGCGTATAAATACGCAGCTACCGGCCAGGTTGATTGAGTTTTTTGAGTTTATTAAACACTAATATTGAGGAGTTGTGATGCAACAGATCAAAAATTTCATTAATGGTGAATTTGTCGACGGTATTGAAGGAAAGACTTTCGACAAGTATTCTCCGGTGGATAACAACCTGATTGCGCGTATTTCCGAGGCTGGCAAGAGCGATGTGGATGCGGCGGTACGCGCCGCACATGCGGCAAGGCGCGGTGCCTGGGGTGCACTGACCACCGATCAGCGTGTCGATTTATTATATGGCGTGGCCGACGAGATTACCCGTCGCTTCGAGGATTTTGTCGCCGCCGAGATGGCCGATACCGGTCAACCGCGTCATGTGATGACCCAGGTATTCATTCCCAGGGGAGCGGCCAATTTCAAGGTGTTTGCCGACATCATCAAGAATGTGCCGACTGAATCCTTTCAGATGCCTACCCCGGATGGTCGCGGTGCGCTCAATTATGGTATTCGCGTGCCCAAAGGGGTGATTGGTGTGATTTCGCCGTGGAATGCCCCCTTCCTGCTGATGACCTGGAAAGTGGGTCCGGCTCTGGCCTGCGGCAATACGGTGGTAGTCAAACCTTCCGAAGAAACACCGCTTACCTGTACCTTGCTGGGCGAAGTGATGAACAGCGTCGGCATACCCAAAGGCGTGTTCAATGTCATTCACGGCTTCGGCCCGGCTTCGGCAGGTGAATATCTGACTCATCATCCGCTGGTGGATGCGATCACCTTTACCGGTGAGACGCGTACCGGCACCGCGATCATGAAAGCCGCCGCAGAAGGAATGCGTGATGTGTCTTTTGAACTGGGTGGCAAGAACGCCGGCATCGTGTTCGCCGATGCGGATTTTGACGCGGCGGTCGAAGGCATCTCACGTTCTTCTTTCCTTAATTCAGGACAGGTCTGTCTGGGTACCGAAAGAGTCTATGTGGAACGTCCAATCTTCGAGCGTTTCGTGCAAGCCTTGAAGGCGAAGGCGGAAGGGGTGAAATTCGGCCGTCCGGAAGATCATCATTCAAATTATGGCCCCTTGATCAGCGCCGAGCACAAACAGAAAGTGCTTTCCTATTATGCCAAGGCGGCGGCAGAAGGCGCGACTATCATCACCGGTGGCGGTGTGCCTGAAATGCCGGCCGAGCTTGCCGCAGGTCACTGGGTACAACCGACCATCTGGACCGGTTTGCCCGAGACAGCCTCGGTGGTGCGCGAAGAAGTATTCGGCCCATGCTGCCATATCTGTCCCTTCGATTCGGAAGAGCAGGTGATTAACCTGGCGAATGATAACGATTACGGCCTGTCTACCACCATCTGGACCACCAATCTGGCACGCGCTCATCGCGTCGCCGCCAGAGTTGAAGTCGGTATTACCTGGATTAACAGCTGGTTCCTGCGTGATCTGCGCACGGCTTTCGGCGGTTCCAAGCAATCCGGCATCGGGCGCGAAGGCGGCGTGCATTCGCTGGAATTCTATACTGAAACCCGCAATATCTGCGTGAAGCTCTGAGGAATAATATGGACGAAATTAAAATCAAGCACTATGGCGATGAGCTCTACCAGGCGTGGCTGACCCGCAGCACCGTAGCGCCGCTATTGGCACGTGAACCCGACATTACCATCGAAGATGCCTACCAGATTCAGTTGCGCATGATCGAACGCCGCGTCGCGGCAGGTGAAACCATTGTCGGCAAGAAGATCGGCGTGACTAGCAAGCCAGTGCAGGACTTTCTGGGCGTATATCAGCCAGATTTCGGTCAGCTGACTTCAGGGATGGTTTATCAGGAAGGAGAAGATATTGATCTTTCGCAGCTGATTCAGCCCAAGGCTGAAGCAGAACTGGCGTTCGTGCTCAAAGCCGATCTGATCGGCCCCGGCATTACCGCGATGGATGTGATCCGTGCCACCGACTATGTCGCACCTTGTTTCGAGATTGTCGATTCGCGTATCACCGACTGGAAGATCAAAATTCAGGATACGGTCGCAGACAATGCTTCTTGCGGCGTGTATGTGATCGGTAATACCCGTGGCGACCCACGGCTGCTGGATATTACCCTGGCTGGCATGGTGCTGGAAAAAAATGGTGAGTTGCATTCCACAGCGGCCGGTGCTGCAGTGCAGGGTTCTCCAGCCAATGCGGTCGCCTGGCTGGCGAATACCCTGGGTGTACTCGGCATCCCGTTCCGCGCCGGTGAAGTGATCCTGTCCGGCTCGCAATCAGTGCTGGTGCCGGTGGTCGATGGCGACGTACTGGAGTGTACCGTCGGCGGACTGGGGAGTTGCCGGGTGAAATTTACAGGAAGGAGCGCTGTATGAGTTTAAATCTGACACTGACCCGCGAGGACATCGTGCGCCTATGTGAGCGGGTGGAAGGCGCACAGCGTCGTGCCTATGCAATACCAAAGCTGACCGACGAATATCCGTCGATGACGATCGATGACGGGTATGCGGTGCAGCATGAGCTACGCCGTCGTTATATTGCCAGAGGCGCACGCCTGACGGGCTGGAAGGCGGGCCTGACGTCACGTGCAAAGATGCTGCAGATGGGGGTACATGTACCGTCGATCGGCTTTCTGCTGGCCGATATGGCGCGCCCGGAAAATTCCGCGATCAAGACCTCGGATATGGTGCATCCGCGCGTCGAATGCGAAGTCGCTTTTGTGACCAAAAAAACCCTGAAAGGGCCGAATTGCACCCGGCAGGAGGTGTTGGAGGCGACCGATTACGTGTTGCCTGCGGTGGAAATTATCGACTCGCGTTTCTCCGGCTTTAAATTTGATCTGCCTTCGGTGATCGCCGATAACGGTTCTTCCGCGCGCTATGTAGCAGGCGGACGGGCTCGCTATGCTGCCGATATTGATCTGCGCACACTGGGCGTGGTGATGGAAAAAAATGGCGAGATCATTGCCGTGGGTGCCTCGGCCGCCGTGCTGGGTCATCCTGCCGAAGCCATTGCCATGCTGGTGAATATTCTGGCAGAACAAGGCGAACAACTGGCTGCGGGCAGTTTTGTAATGAGCGGCGGAATCACCGAAGCCATCCCGGTTAAACCTGGCGACAGTATCATCGCTCGTTTCCAGGAACTGGGTAGCGTATCCATGCGTTTTATCGAATAACCAACTCAAGGAAAGAACGATGCCTATCATAGAAATGCACTTGCTCGAAGGGCGTAGTGTGGAATTAAAAAGAGCCGCAGTCAAAGCGATTACCGCAGCCTGTGTAGAGTCACTGAAGGTGCCACCCGAAACAGTGCGTATCCTGATTACCGAACACGCGGAAGAACATTTTTCGGTGGGAGGAATCACCGTCGGTGAGCGCAAAAATGGTCCAATATTATAAAAGTGAATAAATAATGAATAAAATCAGATGTGCATTGATCGGTTCCGGCAATATTGGCACCGATCTGATCTATAAGATACAACGCAGTGCCGTGCTGGAACCGGTATGGATGGTCGGTATCGATCCTGAATCCGAAGGACTGTCGCGCGCCCGTTCGATGGGTTTGAAGACCACTGCAGAAGGAGTGGACGGTCTGTTGCCCTATGTCAAGGCAGATAATATACAGATCGCCTTTGATGCAACTTCGGCTTATGTGCATGCAGAAAACTCGCGCAAGTTAAACGAACTGGGCGTGATGATGATCGACCTGACTCCGGCCGCGATCGGTCCGCTGTGCGTGCCGCCGGTCAATCTGGCGGAACATGCCGATAAGGTGGAAATGAATGTCAACATGATCTCCTGTGCCGGCCAGGCGACCATACCGATCGTGTTTGCGGTAACGCGTGTGCAGAGCGTGGCATACGGCGAAATTGTGGCGAGTCTGTCTTCCAAATCCATCGGCCCCGGCACGCGTGCCAATCTGGATGAATTCACCTATACCACCTCCAATGCGATCAAGATGGTGGGTAAAGCCAGAACCGGCAAGGCGCTGGCAATCATCAACCCTGCCGAACCGCCGATGCTGATGCGCAACACCATCTATTGTCTGACCGACGAAGAGCCGGATCAGGCGCGTATCACCGAATCGATCCTGAAAATGATCACTGAGGTGCAAAAATATGTGCCCGGTTATCGTCTGGTGAACGGTCCGATCTTCGATGGCAATAAGGTCTCGGTGTTCATGGAAGTGGCGGGTTTGGGTGATTATCTGCCCCGTTATGCAGGTAATCTCGATATTATGACCGCAGCAGCAACCCGGACGGCAGAAATGTTTGCCGAAGAAATTCTTGCTGGAAATATCCAGCTCAAGTCAGTAGAGGTGGCCCTATGAGCCAGGAATTAGCAGGTAGCAAAATAATTATTCATGACATGACTTTGCGCGATGGCATGCATGCCAAGCGCGAACAGATGAGCATCGAACAGATGGTCACCATTGCGACGGCGCTCGATGAAGCGGGAGTGCCGTATCTTCAAGTCACACATGGTGCCGGACTGGGCGGTAATTCGTTGCAACATGGATTCGCCTTGCATAGCAACGAAGAATATCTATCGGCGGTCGTGCCCAAACTTAAACAGGCGAAGGTATCGGTATTGCTGATACCAGGGCTCGGCACCATGAAGGAACTGCAGTCTGCCTATGACTGCGGCGCACGCAGCGTGCATGTGGCCACCCATAGCACCGAAGCGGATACTTCACCACAACATATCGCCTTTGCACGCAAGCTGGGCATGGATACCAGCGGTTTTCTGATGATGTCTCATCTGAATACGCCAGAGGGTCTGGCAAAACAGGGCAAGCTGATGGAGTCCTATGGCGCACAGACCGTTTATATAACCGATTCTGCGGGTTATATGCTGCCAGCCGATGTAAAAGCCAGAGTATCAGCCCTGCGTGCGACGCTCAAACCCGAAACCGAGATCGGTTTTCACGGCCATCATAATATGGCGATGGGCATTTCCAATTCGCTGGCGGCTATCGAAGAAGGGGCGACCCGCATCGACGCCTCCGTGGCAGGCTTGGGAGCGGGCGCCGGAAACACCCCGCTGGAAGTATTTGTCGCTGTTTGCGAACGGATGGGCATCGTGACCGGCTGTGATTTGTTCAGGCTGATGGATCTGGCCGAAGATTATATCGTGCCACTGATGGAGCATATGGTGCGTGTCGACCGTGCTTCATTAACCCTGGGATACGCCGGTGTATATTCCACTTTCCTGCTACATGCCAAACGCGCTTCAGAGCGCTTCGGGATACCAACGCGTGATATCCTGATCGAACTGGGTCGCAAGAAAATGATTGGCGGCCAGGAAGACATGATCGTGGACACCACCATGACCATGGCCAAAGAACGCGGCCTGTTGAAAGACGTAACGCTTTAGTATGCCGCAGACCGTGCCTTGATGCGGTGTATTACGACCAGGGAATTGCTGGAAGAAATGCGCAAGGAATCCTCAACCGGCAGCTTCACCACCGCTGAACAGGTGGCCTGGGCTGTATCAGTGTTGCTGGCACCCGAAGCGGATGCACTGACCGGTTCACCCCTGAAGCTTGACTCCGGACGCAGACGCGGTTTACCCTGAGATCCTGTACATGAAGCGCCCACTGAAAACAGGGAAACCAGTGTGGCGGTTTCATTAGCAAGGCTGCTGAATAGCCATGTCCGTTAACGTAAAACTCGCGCAGCGACATACTGTCGGCTACGCCCCCCTCGCTGCGCTCTCCCCGCTTGCGG
>CAIRBC010000094.1 GCA_903876685.1 uncultured Nitrosomonadales bacterium
GTCGCTGCGCGTGTTTCACGAAAATACGCAATGAATGGCCAGATATTAATTACCCGTAAAAAAAGCCGGACTAGTCCGGCTTTTCCAGCAACATACAATTGCTATTAAACTATTCTGCCTCTACCGCAATTGCCTCAGCGGGACGATCCATCAATTCGATCAGCGCCATGGGAGCATTATCACCCTGACGGAAACCGAACTTGAGGATCCGCAAATATCCGCCGTTGCGTGCAGCATAACGTGGACCCAATTCATCAAACAATTTGACTACTATTTCACGGTCACGCAGGCGGGCAAAAGCCAGACGACGATTAGCCAGACTGGGGTTCTTGCCCAGCGTTAAAATCGGTTCAGCAACACGGCGTAATTCCTTTGCCTTTGGCAGTGTGGTCTTGATAAGTTCATGACGCAACAAGGATACAGTCATGTTGCGAAACATTGCCAGTCGGTGACTGCTGGTGCGATTGAGTTTTCTTAAACCTGAACGGTGACGCATATTTCGCCTCTCTTACTTCAAAATTTCTTAGTTATATTTGATTATGCCGCTTAGGAGACGGCTACAGGCCAGTTTTCCAACTTCATGCCCAAAGACAGATTATGCTCGGCAAGAACCTGTTTAATCTCATTCAATGACTTGCGACCCAGATTAGGAGTACGCAACAAGTCGTTTTCCGTGTATTGAATCAGATCGCCGATATAATGAATACTCTGCGCCTTGAGACAATTTGAGGAACGAGGAGTCAGTTCCAGATCATCGACCGGACGTAACAGAATCGGATCAACCTTGGGTGCCTGAACCTTTTCCACAACCGGTTCAGTACCTTCCAGAGCCGCGAATACCGAGAACTGATCGACCAGAATGCGCGCCGCATTGCGGATCGCCTGCTCTGGATCAATCGCACCATTGGTCTCAATGTGCATCACCAGCTTGTCCAGATCGGTACGCTGCTCTACGCGAGCCGCTTCAACCGCATAACTAACGCGACTGACGGGGCTAAAGGAAGCATCCAGTGCGATATGCCCCACGGCACGGGTTTCGCTGGATTGCACACGAGACATGGCTGATACATAACCATGACCCTGTTCAACCTTGATCTGCATATCCAACTTGCCACCGGCCGTCAAATGCGCAATCACATGTTCAGGATTAACCACATCTACATCGGCGTTACCACTGATGTCGGCAGCGGTAACAACCCCATGACCTTCTTTTTTAATGGTAAGAATGACTTCCTGCATATTATGAAGGCGTAATACCACCCCCTTCAGGTTCAGCAGAATATCAACTACATCTTCCTGCACTCCATCGATGGTAGCGTATTCATGCAAAACGCCCGCCATCTTGACTTCGGTAGGCGCAGCGCCTGACATCGAAGACAGCAGGATGCGCCGCAGCGCATTGCCCAGAGTATGGCCATAACCACGTTCAAAAGGCTCCATCACCACTTTTGCGTGTGTACTGGATATCCTTTGCACATCGATAATGCGAGGTTTCAAAAATTCATTCTTTTGCATACGCTACTCCACGTGGATTACTTGGAATACAACTCAACCACGAGATGCTCGTTGATGGTTGCGGGCAATTCAGCACGTTGTGGCTTGGCCTTGAATATTCCTTTAAGCGCTTTGGTGTCCATTTCTATCCATTCAGGAAAACCGCGTTGTTCGGCAGCAGCTAGCGCCGCCTTGATACGCAGATGCGCCCTGGATTTTTCAGTGACTTCTATCGCGTCCCCTGGTCTCACCTGATAAGAAGGAATGTTGACGCGTTTGCCATTGACCAGAATGCCATTATGGCGAACCACCTGCCTGGCCTCGGCACGCGAAGCACCAAAACCCATGCGATACGCCACATTATCCAGACGCGATTCCAGAATCTGCAACAGACTTTCGCCGGTAATGCCACGTGAACTTTCAGCCTTTTTGTAAGTCAGGCGGAATTGCTTTTCCAATACGCCGTAGATACGACGCACTTTTTGCTTTTCACGCAACTGACCGCCATATTCGGAAAGACGGGTATTTTTCTTCTGCCCATGTTGACCAGGCGGATAAGCCCTGCGCTCAACACCACATTTGTCGGTAAAACATTTTTCGCCCTTCAGGAACAACTTTTCGCCTTCACGGCGGCACTGACGGCATTTTGCATCAAGATTTCTAGCCAAGATCTACTCCCAATAAATTAGATACGACGCTTTTTAGGCGGGCGGCAACCGTTATGCGGCACCGGTGTAATATCGGATATGCTGGTGATCTTGAAACCTGCTGCATTCAAGGCGCGCACAGCAGATTCACGGCCAGGTCCCGGTCCCTTGATGCGTACTTCAAGGTTTTTAACCCCGCATTCAACCGCAGCCTTGCCTACCAGTTCAGCCGCAACCTGAGCTGCGAAAGGCGTGCTCTTGCGTGAGCCCTTAAAACCGTTCGCTCCGCTAGTCGACCAGGCCAGGGTATTGCCCTGGCGATCGGTAATGGTAACGATGGTATTATTAAAAGAAGCGTGGACATGCGCGATGCCTTCGGCTACATTCTTTTTAACTTTCTTGCGCACCTTGGTGCTTGGCTTGGCCATGATCTAATCCTCTAATGCGTTAAAGCTACTTTTTAGCGCCGGCAATCGCCTTGCGCGGTCCCTTGCGGGTGCGAGCGTTGGTGCGGGTGCGCTGGCCACGACAAGGCAGACCGCGACGATGACGCACACCACGGTAACAACCCAGATCCATCAGACGCTTGATGTTCATCGTCGTTTCACGACGCAGATCGCCTTCAACCGTGAATTTGGCGACTTGTTCGCGCAGCTTGTCAATTTCTGCGTCGGCCAGGTCTTTCATTTTGGTACTGGAATTAACGCCTGCCGCTGCACAGATTTCCAGTGAGCGGGAGCGTCCGATACCGTAGATTGCTGTCAAGGCAATCACAGCGTGTTGATGGTTGGGGATATTGACCCCTGCAATACGTGCCATGCAGTTACCCTATCTTTGAATAAACGAAAATTATATCACCTTGAGCCAATTTATTTCAATTAACCCTGGCGCTGTTTGTGACGCGGTTCTACGCAAATCACGCGAACTATGCGTTTGCGTATAACAATCTTGCAGTTACGGCAGATTTTTTTTACTGATGCTTGTACTCTCATTTTTTTCTCCTAATTTTGGGAGTGCTAAATATTAGCAATGTCACCCTTATTCATGCTTGCTGGCCTGTTACTTGGCGCGGAACACAATACGCGCTTTGCTTAAATCGTAGGGAGTCAACTCCACGGTCACCTTGTCACCAGGCAGTATGCGTATATAGTGCATACGCATCTTGCCGGAGATATGACCCAAAACTACATGACCATTCTCAAGCTTGATCCGGAAAGTCGCGTTAGGCAGCGATTCCTCGATCTCACCTTGCATTTGTATCACATCTTCTTTAGCCATCAGCGCGTTGACCCACCCTTGAAGTTGGCTTTTTTCAGCAGGTTTTCATACTGATGAGACATCAGATATGACTGTACTTGTGCCATGAAATCCATCGTCAAGATCGGAAGAGCACACGTCTGAACTCCAGTCACTAATGCGCATCGCGTATGCCGTCTTCTGCTTGAAAA
>CAIRBC010000095.1 GCA_903876685.1 uncultured Nitrosomonadales bacterium
AACCGCCTGCGCACGCTTTACGCCCAGTAATTCCGATTAACGCTCGCACCCTACGTATTACCGCGGCTGCTGGCACGTAGTTAGCCGGTGCTTCTTCTTCCGGTACCGTCATCCTTACCCAGTATTAGTGGGCAAGATTTCTTTCCGGCTGAAAGAGCTTTACAACCCGAAGGCCTTCTTCACTCACGCGGTATGGCTGGATCAGGCTTTCGCCCATTGTCCAAAATTCCCCACTGCTGCCTCCCGTAGGAGTCTGGACCGTGTCTCAGTTCCAGTGTGGCTGGTCGTCCTCTCAGACCAGCTACGGATCGTCGCCTAGGTGAGCCTTTACCTCACCTACTAGCTAATCCGATATCGGCCACTCCGAAAGCGAGAGGTCTTGCGATCCCCCCCTTTCCCCCTCAGGGCATATGCGGTATTAGCGTAACTTTCGCTACGTTATCCCCCACTTCCGGATATGTTCCGATATATTACTCACCCGTTCGCCACTCGCCACCAGGTTGCCCCGTGCTGCCGTTCGACTTGCATGTGTAAAGCATACCGCCAGCGTTCAATCTGAGCCAGGATCAAACTCTTCAGTTTAATTCCTGTTTTGGTTCATCTCTGAACCGGTCCTACTCAAAGTAAATCATTGACATTTCAATTTTCGACTTCGTGTAGGTATTGCTATTTTTTTAAAGTAATCCAATTGTCATCAATGACAGTTAGAATCCAAAAAACCAAGCACCTACACTCGTCGGTTGTTTATTTTTAAAGTTTTAAAGAGCGGCTGCCTCAGCAGAGGTGCGCATTATAGTGATTGGAATTTATACGGCAAGACATTTCTGAAATATCTTTGGACTCCTTCCTGTAATCTGTTCTGAGCACAAGTTAATTGCCAGTTCATAGTGCTACTTTTTCATCGCTAACCAGCAGTAACTCCTGCCAGTTGTCGCGCGTGACAACTGTGAATTTTGCATCTGGGTAAGCCGTTGTCCAGTCCACAGGTGCCTTAACGCGTCCGTTTGGCGACCATTTGCATTCAAAAGCCGAAAGCCGTCCATCGCGATCCTCAATGAGGTCGATCTCCTTCTGGTCGTAGGTTCGCCAAAAATAGAATCCTGTCGGCTGCCGAGCATTATCGGCTCGCTTGATGCGTTCCATGACAAACCAATTCTCGAACAACTCGCCCACATCCCCACGCAAGGCCAACGGGGTGAAATTACGGATCAGAGCATTGCGCAGTCCGATATCGCAAAAGAAATAGCGGGAAGTCTTGGTCACTTCCTTGCGCAGGTTACGGGAAAAGCCTCTGATATTCACCAGAACAAACATTTTTTCGAGTATGTCCAAATAACTTTCCACGGTTCGCTGACTCATGCCTAAAGAGCCGGCCAGTTCCGATACCGCCACCTCGCGCCCGATTTGATGAGCCAGCAAAATCAGCAGATCCACCACCTTCTTTGGTTTTTTAACCTGGTCAAACTCTAGCAGATCTCGGTAAAGGTACTGGTTAAGATAATCGTAAACATACTCCTCCCGCTCGCGGTCACTTCCCAGCATATGAACGCGTGGATACATGCCAAAGCGCAGCATGTCATCAAGCGCTGTCTGCGGTGCAGTGAGGCGATATTTTGGCGACAGCTCCTGCCATGACATTGGGTGCAGATGAAAAGTACGCTCGCGTCCGGTGAGTGGTTCAGCCAGACGATCTGCCAACTCAAACGAAGCCGACCCTGAGGCAATCACCTTGATTGGCAGATGATCAACCAAAAGCTTTATAGTCAGCCCAATGTTGTCGATGCGCTGTGCTTCGTCGATAAATACAATAGGTGCATTACCTACTATTCGCCTGAGGTGTTCGAGTTCATGTTTGGCAAGCAGCGATTGGATATACAGATCATCGCCAGTTAGTGCGAGCGCATCCGGCGTATCGACAAGCAAATCCCGCACCAGCGTGGTTTTACCAGCTTGGCGCGGCCCGTAAATGATCACCGCCGCACCAGGTTGGCCAGGCGCTTGACCGAGTTGATCGAGAATGGCTTGCTTGATGGTGCGGGCAAACATGAGCACAAATCCTTAATTGATTGATGTGTAATATTACCAATTATACATAATTAATCAATATTTGCTTCATATCTTAAATAAATCGCCTTAAATTATCGTCAGGCTGCCTGGCATCTGAACAATCATTAAAAGCCCTCGCTCATGACCTTAGCACCATTCTTGCATCTCCCGTTGGTACTGATCTCAGGCCGCGACGGAATTAAAGCCTTCGGCCTGGTTTGCGTTGCCTTTTTTTCCAACGAATATCAATTGCAATTGCGGGAAACTGGCACCTTCAGTCGGCGCTCCTTGAGGCAAAACGACAGCACCCAAAGATGCCTGGTGTTTGGAAAATCAAACACAGCCACCCGTCCCGACAGCCAGACACGAGCCCTCTCGACTAACAAATGATGTGCTCCCGTGCGCTTTCCTGCGCATCGTGGTGCAGCGCAAAGCGGCCATTCACCAACTTCAGGGTCGGGTCTTGGTCATCCACCAACTACGCCACAGGTATAGAAAGCCCACGCCACCGACAAACTCCTTGCGCAGAACCTTGCGTTGCAGCAGTGTCTAGCACTAGTGTACACTAGCGAACCAGACAAAATATGGGATTACTCCGTACTCATCACCAATACGGAAATTGATCTGATTGCCATAGGGCAGCTTTATCGTGACCGTGCCGATTGTGAAAATTGATTTGACGAGTTAAAAACAGTGGGGATGGAGCGGTTATACCACCCAGGACATGGAACGATGCAACCTTTCGGCGCGAGTTGTAGCACTCATCTACAACTGGTGGAGTTGGTATGTACGGTTGGCACATCCCCAATCTCGGCTTGAAGGAATCACCAGTCGCCCGATGTTGTTGGCTGGAATTGCACACCTGACTGAACATGCCAACCAATCGCGCCTGTACCTCACGATCACACATGCT
>CAIRBC010000096.1 GCA_903876685.1 uncultured Nitrosomonadales bacterium
AAACTTAGCCTTGAGTGTAGGGTGCGTTTACGCACCATTTGCGATGCCTCATAAATTCTGGTGCGTAAACGCACCCTACGAAAACCATTGGATGGTGGGGGTTATGGGACGGCTATGGGTTAACCGAATATTTACATGCCTGAAGCATGAAGTCACTGAATTCCGGTCGTTCTGAAAATCCGGCCAGTGACTGCACTAATTCTGTATAATATTCAATCTTATTGATCAATAAATCTGCAGACCATGTTCCAGTCTCTCAATCTCGACCCGCAATTGTTGCGTGCAATCACAGAAGATGGTTATACAGAACCGACGCCGATACAGGCGCAGGCGATTCCCCAAGTGCTGGCTGGCCGTGATTTGATGGCGATGGCGCAGACCGGCACCGGTAAAACGGCGGCCTTTACGCTGCCTTTGTTACAGCTTTTGTTGCCGCATGCCAGCAGCAGCGCCTCTCCGGCTCGTCACCCGATACGCGCACTGATACTGGCACCCACCCGTGAACTGGCGATTCAGGTTGAAAAAAGCGTCGAAACCTATTCCAGGCACGTGCCCTTGCGCTCGACAGTGGTATATGGCGGCACCGACATCAAGCCTCAAAAAGCAGAGTTGATGAAGGGCGTGGAAATACTGGTTGCGACCCCCGGACGCCTGCTCGATCATGTAGAAAGCCGCAACCTGATGCTTAATCAGGTGCAGATATTGATACTGGATGAGGCGGATCGGATGCTCGACATGGGTTTCATGCCTGATCTCAAGCGCATACTCACGCTGCTGCCCAAACAACGCCAGACCCTGTTATTTTCAGCCACCTTCTCCGACGACATCAAGAAGCTCGCACACGACTTCCTGGTCAATCCGGTGACGATAGAGGCAGAGCGCCGCAACACTACCGCAGAAAACGTCACGCAGTCGGTTTTGATGGTAGAGCAGGATTATAAATTCAATGTGCTGGCCGGGTTGCTGCGTGATCGCGGACTCAAACAGGCGCTGATTTTTACACGCACCAAGCTGGCAGCCGCGCGCATTGCGAGAAAACTTGAGCGCGAGGGCATCGCCTCGGACGCGATCCATGGCGACAAGACTCAGCTTGAGCGTATCAAGGCACTGGATGCCTTCAAGGATGGCAGTATTATTGCACTGGTGGCCACCGATGTTGCGGCGCGTGGACTGGATATCGACCAGTTGCCGCTGGTCGTCAATTTTGAACTGCCCACCAACCCTGAAGATTATGTACATCGCATCGGGCGCACCGGTAGGGCTGGCGCCAGTGGCGAAGCCATCTCACTGGTGGATGGCGAAGAAGAGCGCATGCTTTCAGACATTGAGAAGCTGTTGAAACGTCAATTTCCTCGTGTACAGGCGGCAGTTCCTGAAAAAACGGCTAGTTATGAGCGCGAACGTGGCCAGGCTCAGCGTACCGAGCGCGATCGTCGGCCTGCCAAATCTTCAGCCTATCCCGTGAAATCTGCCCAGCCCAAAAAACCGGTCATTGATGACTGGTTCCTGAAGCCCTATGTCCCTTCAACCAGTAGTGCAAAATTTGAAGAACAGCCTGCCCTGGGGCCGGATAAACCGAAAAAACAGCTAGCCGCGTTGCTATGCTGGCCTACCGATAAACGTTGAATTTCCATCACGCTTGCTGGCTGACTTCCACGGACGATTTCAGCGCGGGCAGAAAATTATTGTATAGAAAGACTAAATCATGAGTTTGAAATGTGGAATTGTAGGCCTGCCCAATGTAGGGAAATCTACTTTATTCAATGCGTTGACTAAAGCCGGCATTGCGGCGGAAAATTATCCTTTCTGCACCATTGAGCCGAACGTCGGTATCGTGGAGGTACCTGATGTGCGCATGGAAGCACTCGCGCAAATAGTCAAGCCGCAACGTATCCAGCCTGCCATCACCGAATTCGTGGATATTGCCGGTTTGGTGGCAGGTGCGTCCAAAGGAGAAGGGCTGGGTAACCAGTTTTTAGCCAATATCCGCGAGACCGATGGCATCCTGAATGTGGTGCGCTGCTTCGAGGATGAGAACGTGATTCATGTGTCAGGCAAGGTTGACCCGCTGGCAGATATAGACACCATCAACACCGAACTCGCCCTGGCAGATCTTTCGACGGTGGAAAAGGCGCTGCAACGCCACAACAAACAAGCACGTTCAGGCGACAAGGACGCGGCTAAATTATGCACCTTGCTGGAACAGGTGTCTGCCCATCTCGATCAGGGCAAACCGGCGCGTATGCTTAAACTGGATGCAGAGCAACTAGTTTTGCTGCAACCCCTGTGTCTGCTCACCATAAAGCCCGCCATGTATGTGGCCAATGTGGCGGAAGGTGGCTTCAGCAATAACCCGTTGCTGGCACGTCTCGAAGAATATGCCGCCTTGGAAGGCGCCCCGGTAGTGCCGGTTTGTGCGGCGCTGGAAGCAGAAATTGCCGAATTATCGGATGCAGACAAGCAGGAGTTTCTGGCCGATGCCGGTCTGGCAGAGCCCGGTTTGAACCGTTTGATTCGCACCGGTTATAACCTGTTAGGGTTGCAGACCTACTTCACCGCAGGTGTCAAGGAAGTGCGTGCCTGGACTATTCACAAAGGAGATACTGCTCCCAAAGCCGCCGCCGTGATTCACAACGATTTCGAACGTGGTTTTATTCGTGCTGAAGTGATCGCCTATGATGATTTTGTAAAATTTCATGGTGAACATGGCGCTAAAGAAGCTGGCAAAATGCGGGTGGAAGGCAAGGAATACATCGTGCAGGACGGGGATGTCATGCACTTTCGGTTCAACGTTTAAGGTAAAATCCGGGTGGCAGGACAAACAGCTTGACTTTTCAATGGAGCTTGCTTGCTAACGAAGGTTGAGAGGCAAGTTAGCTACCCGTGAACCTGCCTCAAGCGAGGTATTTTGTAGTGAATGAGAGCGTTTATTTTCCACTCGTTTTTTTGTTTGCTTGCCATGAAAAGTAACTTTCGCACTGCGCTTTATCCACTGCTCATCATCGGGATCACTCTCAGTGCCTGTATTTATTACTGGTTAAACCTTAATCTTGGTCAGCAAGTGGTATTGGAAGCGGCGCGGCACCGTGGCGAGTTGCATGTCCAGCAAATCAGTGAGGCAGTAGATCAACAACTGGATGCCAATCTGCGCAGTGTAGATACCGCGCTCAGGCATTTAAGAACGGTATATCTGCATAGTCGCAAGGATTTTGATCGTTCGGTAAAGGACGTATTGGAAGCCTATCCCAAAGGCATGCTTCAATTTTTGGTGGTCATGAAGGAAGATGGTTCACTAGCCTATTCGTCCGATGGACAATCCGAGTCTAAAAAATTGAACTTTAGTGATCGCGAGCATTTCCGTATTCATGCCGATAGCGACCAGGATCGGCTGTTTATCAGCAAACCGATCATCGGGCGTATCGCTCTGATTCCTCTGGTTATGATGACGCGCACTATCCGGGAAGGCAAGCATTTTGTGGGTGTGATTGGCATCCCGTTGAGACCGGATTATATTTCAAATAATCTGTGGTCCTTGCATATTGATACGCATGACTTGATTTCCATCGTTCGCGAAGACGGGAGAATCATTGCGCGCAGTAGAAAGCTGGAAGAAGGTTTGAAGCTGACGACTCCTGCTGATCGCCCCTTCATGGGCTCGCATTCCGGAGAACATGGCGTATTTCGCGATATTTCCATTACCGACAAAGTGCCGCTGTTGTTTTCATGGCGACATCTGACCAATTATCCGTTGATTGCGGTCGCTGCGATCGATGAGTCGCGTGAGTTGAAGGATATTTCTGGACAGCAATCTATCGAAAGAGTGCACACGCTCCAGGCCATGACGCTGGTGTTGATCTTTGCATTGTGCATTTCCTTGTTACTGATAAAAGTCAAGAAAAAAAATCAAGAGTTAGCCCAAAGTCAGGAGACGTTGCAAAAGAGTGAAACACGTTTGCGCATCATGTTGAATAACGAGATGGTGGGCATCGTTACGGTAAAAGATCGCGTCGTGCAATGGGCTAATTCGGCTTTCGAGAAAATGCTCGGCTATCAGGAGTCCGAATTGAACGGGGCACCTACTCGACAAAATTTCCTGAATGAAGCCGCTTATCAGGCCTTTGGTGATGCAGCCTATCCCTTGTTACGGTCAGGGAAGATATATCGTACGGAAATTGAACATCGTTTGAAAAACGGAGACTGTCGCTGGGTAGATGTGAGTGGTGCCTTGTTAAATCCGCAAACAGGTGAATCACTTTGGACTTTTATTGACATTACTGAACGTAAGAAAGCGGAAGAAGCGCTCAAGGACGCGGCTCGATATGCACGCAGCCTGCTCGAAGCAAGCCTCGATCCCCTGGTGATGATCAGCATCGATGGCCGGATAACCGATGTCAATATTGCGACAGAAAATGTGACGGGAGTAGCCAGGGCTGAGCTGATTGGGACTCAATTTGAAAATTACTTTACGACTCCGGAAAAGGCACGGGAGAGCTATCAACGGGTCTTCTTGCATGGTTTGGTCAAGGATTACCCGCTGGCTATCCGCCATGTCTCAGGGAAAGTTACCGAGGTGCTGTACAACGCGAGTCTATACCGGGATAAAGAGGGGAAAGCACTGGGTGTTTTTGCCGCAGCGCGTGACATTACCGAACGTAACCAGGCAGAAATGAAACTGGCCGAAAGCGAAACACGCTTGCGTACCATCATCGATAATGAGCCTGAATGTATCAAGATTGTCGATGCAGCAGGGCACTTGACACAAATGAACCCGGCCGGGTTAAAAATGATCGAGGCCGATTCCTTTGAGCAGGTGGCAGGATGTATTGTGATGGATGTCATTGCAACCGAATATCGTAGCGCATTTTTGGAGATGCATCAGCGGGTCATTGCAGGAGAAGCGGTGCAGATGGAGTTTGAAGTGCAAGGCCTCAAAGGGGGGCGTCGCTGGCTGGAAACACATGCCGTGCCCTTGCTGGATCAGGGTGAAACGGTACAACTGGCGGTCACTCGTGACATAAGCGAACGTAAGCGGTTGCAGGCGGGTAGGGATGAGGCACTTAATCGGCTGCAAAAAATTGCCAGGCAGGTGCCGGGAGTCGTCTATCAATATTTGTTGCGCCCCGATGGCAGTTCCTGCTTTCCTTTTGCCAGCGAAGGCATCCAGAAAATATACCGTGTCACGCCGGAGGAAGTCAGGGTAGATGCAAGCAGGGTGTTTACGCAAATTCATCCGGATGACTATGAGGGGTTGATGGCATCGATCCGCGATTCTGCACGGGACTTGACCCCGTGGCATCATGAATATCGCGTGAAATTTGAGGATGGCGCAGTAGACTGGCTGTTTGGTAATGCTATGCCACAACGAGAAGTGGATGGTTCGGTGCTCTGGCATGGTTTTATCACCCATATCAACGAGCGTAAATTATATGAAGAGGAGCTGAAACGTTCCAATGCCGAACTGGAACAATTCAGTTATGCGGTATCGCACGATATGCGCCAGCCGTTGCGTATGATTTCAAGCTATTTGCAATTGCTGGAAATCAAGCTCGCAGAGCAGCTTGATGGCGAGAAGCGTGAATTCTTTAATTATGCGATTGACGGCGCGAGGCGCATTGACCAGATGCTGGTTGCCTTGCTGGATTATTCCAGGGTTGGCAGGAAATGCAATCCGCCGGATTGGATAGATAGCCGTAGCGTGCTCGACGAGGCATTGTTGTTTCTAACGCCTGCTATCGCAGAAGCGCAGGCCGAACTGACCATCAACGGGCTATGGCCGCGTATCATGGTCAGTCGAGACGAAATAACCCGGTTGATGCAAAATCTCATCGGCAATGCCGTCAAATATAGAGTAGCCGGACGGATACCCAGGATTAGCATTAGCAGCGAAACCGTCAACCATACCTGGCAGTTGAGCATTGCCGATAATGGTGTGGGCATTCACCCGTCGCAAATCAATCGGCTATTCAAGGTATTCCAGAGACTGCAAACCCGAGAGGCTTATGAGGGCACCGGTATCGGCTTGGCGTTGTGCCTCAAGATTGCCGAGCATCACAAGGGACGCATTTGGGCAGAGTCGGCTGGCGATGGACTGGGAAGCAAATTCCGTGTGGAGCTGCCAGTGTTGCGGGTTGGGGATAACTAGTAGAGAGTCCTATTGACAGTTTCGGAACAATTTGTCACCGGCTTTCGAGCAGGTGGATTTAAGCGGGGAGGGGGTTGAAACCTCTCCCTTACGCACCCTGAAACCTCGCCCTTTAGGGCGGGTTGATGCGTAAATCTTACCTTCGCCTGGCAACAATGGTGACCACCTGATTAACAATTTTGCTGGGGGTGTTTGGCTGGGGTAGGTTTGTGATAAAACCTGCGGCTGTTAGCATATCCACAATGTCTGCACCAAAGTCGGTATATACCAGTGAACGTCCCCCTTTACCGTTACCGTGGTAATGTTCAGGCTTCAATGGTATGTCTACCTCGCCAGAGGTATCAACCCGAGCGGTGGTTTTCGTTGGAAGTGGCTTTTGCAAGGGCACTGTAAATACATGATAACCACCGGGTTTAAGTACACGTGCTATTTCAGAAAATGCGCGTTGTGGTTTTCTGACATGTTCAAGAATATCAGATGTAATCACGAGATCGAAAGCGCTATCGGCATAATCAAGTTCCTCAAGATTCTGATGCGGGATCGCCAAGGATGCCTGAGACCGCAAATTGTCAGGGTAGTAATCGGATTGATGGTAATGTGGCAAATCTTTAAAGAAACGCCGAAATGGACCGATTGTGCCAGCTTCATAAATGTGCAATTGGCGAAATTCAAGATTTTCGACCAGTTCAGACAAGGTGCTTACAGGTAAATGTTCATAGCAGGCAATAATTGCTTTAGCTTGTTCGCGCTCTCTTAGTAATGCCTTGCATTGTGCGCAGCGATAGGATTCTCGAATAGCGCGGATCGTACGAAAAAATTCTTGAAGATGACCACAAATACTGCATGATCCGTAATAACTGTCTGTCTCGAATTCAGCTTCCATTAGCCGACTCCTTTAAAGGTAAAAGTAATTCGTCAATGTGTGAGCTGAAACGTGATTTCCAGCTGTTTTCATCAAGATAGTGCTGCAATTTCGCATTATCCAATCTATCCGCTTTAAGCGCACTCGTCACTTCAGGGTCATTACGGGGGGGAATATAGTCAACTTTATCATCACAGCCATTGGGTACTAGACGAATCGCAGGGAAGAACGGGTGCATGGATTCAAGCATGGTTGCGCAATTTACAAAGGCCATATTTGCGAGAGCCAGTGTTTCACGATAATTAGCGGTGTGCTGGTTGCATTGTTCTGCTGATACATCGAGCCATTTGCGATGATCATCGACCACATCCACAACTACCCTCGCAGGTGTGAATCGTGCGATAAGGTCACACGCATCGAAGTTCTTCGGATAAATCCAGAATACGGATGCTTTAGGTTGCACTCCCTCGCGTTCTAATACATTTTTGATAAAGTGAATATATGGGTCGATTAGATTTGGGAGATTTCGGATAATTTTATCTCCACTTTTACTATAGATGCCTGGTGGATATATAAAAACGTTGTAAGAGATGTTATGGGTGTCTAGTTTGCCAAAAGCCTTTTCGTAGGTCTTGAGGTACAGTTGGCGATCTTCATTTATTTCACCGTGCAGGATTCCATGCTTGCCCACCTCATGCTCTGATATGGGGGCGTCGAAGACGACGACTTTGCGTACATCCGGCCTGCTAGCCAGATACTGGATGACCCTATCAGGGCGGTGTCCGTATAAGCCTGTATCATTCTGTTTCCAGAATACAACAAAATCTGTCCCGGTTTGGCGTACTTCGATTGTTGGTTTTGCTACACAGGATACGCGACGAATTTCGCTGATAAGCGCCGGTAAATTTAAATCGGGTGCAGGCTGCCTATTTCGAAGCGATCGTTCTATAATTTTGCGCAAGGTGTTTGCTGCCGCTTCGTAGCTGTAGGTGTTTAAGAAACAATGACGTATTTCATTTTGCCTTTGCAGTGACAAACGGTTATTGTTGAGTGCATCTTTAAGTAGTTCCGGAAGGTTGTGACGATCAATAGGATTGGCAACGCCATTTTGAACCAACTCCATCAGAGGAGGGGTGCGAGCTACCAGCAACGGGATTCCCATCGCAATAGCGTCTATGGCTTTGGCGGGAAGTTGGAACTGGGAGATTGGATTTTCTTCTTGCTGCGGCAAGCAAACTACGTCTGCCATCACTACAATTTCTGGTATTAATGAAAATGGCTGATTGGGTAAATAGCTAATTTTACCTGGAGCCAGCGACTCAAGTTTAGAGGTAACACTATGATCCGTGGAAGAGCCGACGATGACGAGTCGTATGGCATCATCAGCGTAATTACCGATAACTTCAGCAAGTATGTCGATGCCTTTGTGATGTCGTGCTGTACCGAAGAACATCACTACTTTATCACTCTGCGGGATAGCATATTTCTTTCGTGAGACAGCTTTGTCAAATAATGCAGGATCAAAGGCATTCTCATCGCGGACATGTGGAATAACAGTACCGCCGAATTTGTTTTGTAACGTTTTATTGGAAACAATGCGCTCGTCGGCATACTCACACATATTTTGTGCAAGACGAGTCCATAATTCGCTATAAGGCTCCAATTGACTTGAGGCGGCACCCTCCGACATTAAAGAAAGCGCATCGGCTGTTAGTTCTGCCGAATTTTTAAAAAATGAAAGTTCATGGTCGTCGATGTCCACGATTAACGGGCAACCAAATTTTTGCTTAATCAATGATCCTAGCAGGATTGAGGGTAATCGTGGCTTACAAGCAATAACGATGTCTGGATGCATTCGTTGAGCCATTCGATCCAGCGAATCGAGGAATTCTGGTAAGTTTTCGCCCGGCAGGCTGATGATGGGAAGTTTTTCGTGGCGTACCGGTTCCCAAATATCGTTACCGTAGCGCGGGAACTGGAATCCGACGAGAATGACATTTCGTACTACTCTATCCAGCACCTGTGCAAGCATATAGGAACGCCCAAGCGGGTTGTGACCTACATCCCAAGTGATAACCAGGACGGTTTTGGGCAGTTTTTTGTCTGTGACAACAGACTTAACCTTGCTGGATGGGTCGGATAACGGGTTGCTAATGCGGGAAGTATCAGGGTTATTTTCCTGCCTCCATTCGCGAAACATAAAGTCATGTTGTTTTGTCAACGCCTCCATGAATAACTTCATGCCAACTTGAGGTTCGAGCACAGGCCGCACAGCGGCTTCAAGTAATTTCTTTAGAGCAGGGAGGCAACTGTTAAGAGAAAGTTGACTGGAAAAGTATGCCGAAGCACGTTCAGATATTTTGAGACAATCTATTGAATTATCAAAAACGCCTCTTAGTGTCGCTTTTAATTGAGTCGCTGTGCAAGTAATAATCGCTCCAAATTTTGCAATTTCTTCAAGTGAGCGTGTCTCAGAAGTGATTACCACCATACCCATACCCAGCGCATCAGGCAAATTTAAAGGAATCTGAAATTGTGCTGCAGGTGATATATTTTCTTGAAGGAGTACGCAGCAATCGGCTATAGCCATTAGCTCAGAGAGGGTATCAACTGGCGGATCGGGAACGAAAATAGTATGACAGTTATTTACTAGTTGAAGCATATTCTTTAAGATTGGATCAGCCGTGTTACCCACAATACAGAATAAAATGTCGGGATTATTCAGGGAGGCAATCGCTTTGGCTGTTTCGACGAGCTCTTTGTGTTCACTCTGCGTTCCAAAGGACAGTACCACTTTCTTGTGTTGTGGAATACCATATTTTTTTCGGCTGTTAAGCTTGATTTCTGGAGAGGGGTTGTAAAATTTGTCGTCTCTTGCCAGGCGGATTGTTTCTCCTCCATAGCGCTGCTGTAGCGCGGGGTTGGATACGGTGATGCCATCAAATTCCTTGGCTAGCCCAACGGCTATGCGTGTCCAATCTTTTCCAGCCAAGTCTTTAAGATCAGGGAATTTTTTGTGCTCCTGAAAGTATTCATCCAGACTGATTGGTGATTCCGCGCCAACGAAGGAGAGTTCTTCTTCGTCTATATCCATCAGCACTTTGGCATCCCATATCAGCTTGTAGAGCATGCCAAAGAAGAAGTTGGGTGCTCGTGGTTTGGATAGATGAACAATGTCGTAGGGGTGTGCCGCTACCAAACGAATAGCCTGTACTAGAAAGCGACTTTCCTCCTGGACGATGAAACTGTGTAGGTTAAAAGGTGTACTGCGTATGGGTTCCCATATGTCCTGGCCATAATCCGGAAACAGACTACCGATAATTTCTACGTCAGCAAAGGTTTCATAGAGCATGGCCAGTGTATGAATGCGGTTTGCAGCAGGGCGAGCCAGTTCCCATCCACAAATGGCAACGCTAGCTTTATTGATACGCTGACGTTCAGAACGATAGTGCTGTCGTGCAAGCTGAAGGTTGAAAAAAATAGTGTTCCCCAAGGCGGGAATCTGCTGAAGTGCTTCGACATATAAGGCTATCGCCTCAGCATATTCGCCTGCGCGCATGAATTGATTACCCTGCGCCAGGGCTGTCTTAGGGTAAGGATCTGCAGATTTCACGGGCTTTGTCGTCATCAGGGGATTTTGATAATACTGGATATGAATGAAATACTTTGCGATTTAGTCGAAAAATAAGGATGAAAATATCCCGATGTGGAATTAATGTGAGCTATTAAACATGCTGTTAGCTTAGTTACCGGTAGACCGGATCCATCATGTTTGGTGCTGAGGATAATACTTGATCATTTGAGTATTTTAAATAATATTGTTCCAATTCTTCCTGGACTTGATGTAGTTGCAGCAAGAGCAACCTGTTTTCCTGAGTCAAGTTTTCAACTTGTTTTTTTTGTGATTTAATACAATTGCTGGTGATGGAATTGTGGACGTTGACTTCAGTGGATTTGAGAGCTAACATGGGATCAATTAAAAGTAACATATCAGCTACACGTTTCTTCCAGTTAATGCACTCCATCAGTTGTTTGTATTCTTTTCCCCTGGTTTTAGGTTGCATTAATGCCGATTCAATTTTAGCAACGAAAGATTCGGCATCGTTAGCGATTTGAATTAAAGGTTTTATTTCTTCTATGTTGGCAATTTCAGTGGAAATAACTGGTAAGTTAGCCGATAAATAATTATAAATTTTGAGTGGGTTCATGCTTTGGGTCATCGGGTTGTTTTCGTGCGGAATAATCGCTGCATCGAAAGCAAGCAGGAAGTGAGGTAATCGACTGTATTCTACGATACCCAGGAAATATACATTCTTGAAGGTGGATAAATCCAGGGCATTGGGAAGATTTTTCCCGTTACCTATCAATGTGAAAGACCAATCGGGTCGTGCCTTTATGATTTTTGCTAGCAATATCCAATCGATACGGTCGCGCAGGTTGCCTACATAGCCTATTATCGGATGCGGGATATTTGCAAGTTCTGGTGGCTTGGGTTGTACTTCATCAAATTGTTCTGCACCATTTGGGATTATGTGAATTTGATTGCTTGCTATATAGTCATGGAATGAATCCGCAACAGTGTGGCAATTGGTAAAGATTGTGTCAGCCAGTTTGAGCGTTTCTTGATAACATTTGTCAAGTTTATCGATATATTGTGGTGTGTTTTGCCAATTTCTTTGGTCATCAATGATATCTGCCACGATGGCTTTAAAGGGAATTTGGCTAGCGATTTTAGGGAAATCCCACACTACGGGGCAAACCCAGGCGACGGTGCGCGCTGGGTCGAATCCAGCAATTTTGAATTGTTCGATTACCCATTCGCAATAATTATCCTGAGTTGGAAGCAATTGCCCGAACAGAGTGTCGGAGGTTCCTTCACGAAAAATAAACTGGCGTGACAAATATTTTTCTGAATCGAGTCCCTTCATCCATCGCTTTATGGTATAGCAAAATTCAAGCGGGATTTCCTGGGTGTCCAACGCACATTCTTTGAGGTGGCGTTTGATGACTAGGATGGATAAGGGGGCATCGAAGTGTAGAATGCGACCTACTTTTCCTGAAGTTAGCAGATGTTGCATCACCATGTCCGAACGTCGACCATACAGTTTCGAATCGGATTGCTTCCAGAAGAAAGCCACATCAAAGTTGCCCGGAAGATTTTCAAGGGGATTTATATCAACAGAAGCATTTGCAAATGGATTCTCGCTATTTGATAAGGTTGCGTGATGCGGGTGGGGCGGTTGAAAGTTCCTTGAATTTTTTACTGCCTGATCCAGTTGAATTTTCAGTCTGTGCTCTTCCTTCGTGCAGTGGCTTAGAGCGTCAGCCAAAACTTGAAAGTTCATTCCTAAGCGCTTCAGGAAAATATCGTTGTTTATCATGGTTACCCATTAATTATGCAGGTCGAGAGGCGTAGGAATTTGGTGAAAGATTACTTGATAACTATAACACCTCTTTGAAATTGTTTGTACAGCGCCGAGTGCTTAAATTAAATCAATTTAAATTCAATGAATTATGACTAAAATATATTTACTAATAATTTTCGGCCAACACTCAGCTAACTCATGAACCAATTTTATACAATCGGTTGCGAAGCGCATCGTCGGTGGTGTCCCTCCGGCAAATATGCACACAAGATGTAAATTTTTGTGTTAGATGCAACAAAAGGTAGAATAATCCAATGTA
>CAIRBC010000097.1 GCA_903876685.1 uncultured Nitrosomonadales bacterium
CAAAACGCGAATGTTCACGTTCTGGCGGGCATTCGCGTATCGCTGCTAGATAAGCTGCGCGGATGGTCTCATCGTCTGCCGTGAGGGGTATGCCTAGAATACGGTAGGGGTCAGTCATCAAATATTTCCTTTTTTGGGTAATGGGTAGTGGCGCTGCCGGTCAGCTTAAAAGAAACCGGAATGCTTGATATCAGGACCCTCTACCAGGATATCGATCAATTTTTTACAGAAATTTTTAGTACCTAACTTGCTTTTCAGCTCATTAATTGCCTCCTTGCCTATGCTTTTTTGCATAAATTCCAGAAAGCCTTTTTCACCAGCGATGGACAGTATTCTTTCCAGCATTGCGCGAGGCGTGCCTGGAAGGTGCTCAAACGGATTATCCGGCATATCCTCGAAGGGATAAAATGTTTCGTCGTCTTCATCATTAAAAGACCTCGCTTCATCTGCCTGTGACAATAAAGCGTAAATTTGATCGGCGGTGCGGTGGTCACCCTGCTTTTGAGCTTCTGAGGCAGCCCGCCCCAGCGCATTCAATTCATGATCCGGTATGCGA
Source organism: uncultured Nitrosomonadales bacterium (assembly GCA_903876685.1). Lineage (GTDB taxonomy): Bacteria > Pseudomonadota > Gammaproteobacteria > Burkholderiales > Gallionellaceae > Gallionella. The sequence goes on from CAIRBC010000097.1 coordinate 557, forward strand.
TAGATATCTTTTCCGTAATCAGCGAGTGTACTGAAGTAAATAAATGCCGGACTATTTGGCCAGTGGTTGAGTGCTGCCTTGGTATAGGCTAACAGCAGTTCTTTCTCCTCGAAGCGCAGCCAAACTTCACAAATGAATCGATGTTCAGATTCCAGAAATTTAGCCTTTGTGGCTCTTTTGAGTAAATTTCTCAAGGGTGCCAGTGTGTTGCGTACCAATTTTTGCTCATCCGGCATGCTATGCAGGGTATGCGCCAGTTCAAGAACTGCCTGGGGTGCGGGTGGCGAGGAAACATCGATTCCGCTATCTTGCAGTAATCTTTTCGGATTGAAATCCACCTTGTACGCTTCCAGAAGCACATGAAAGGCAGCGACCAAGGGACTGGCAAAGCCTGTAGTCGCATTTTTCAGGATGTGAATATCGACCTGATCTCCTGCTGCAAGGGCGCGCAATACATTGAGCGTAGCCAAGTCGCAAGGTGTCTTGAGCCATTCTCGGGCGGCGGCCAGTTCCTTGTTGGCGAGAACATAGCTGCCCGCCTTTATTTGTTTTCTCGTCTGAGAAAGCAGGGCTGTGCCAATCAGACCCTTCACCTTGGGATTGATCGGATCCAGTTCCAGCACTTGCTTTGCCAAGCCGACCGCTTTCTTGAAGGTCTTGGCGGCCAGTGCAATTTCCACGGCTTCGAGCAATAATTCAGCGTTTTTAGGAAATACCTGCATTGCGCGTTCGAGATAGCTGCGCGCCTTTGCAAGTTGATTATCCGTGCGTAACAGGCGGATTATGGTCAGAAAACAGTCATGGTCTTCAGGATCCAGTTCCAGACTATACTGGAGGTACTCAAATTCTGGCTTATTCCCTTGTTGGTTGCTGAGTTCTGCAACATGACGCATCACCAGTGCTTCCCTAAGCTTTTGATTCGGCAGGTCATGAAGAATCTTGGTCAGGTCGATCCAGCTATGCTGAGCATCACTGTTATTACCTTTGATTTCGTGCGCCAAAGCTTGAATTTGCGCCTGTTTTTCGGCTGGCAATTTTTTATAATCGGTATTGCCGCGCAGGCTCTGGTTCAAATGCGGCATCAGGCGAAGCAGCAGGCTATTTAATTTTTCCTCGGCCAGGTAGCGGCGAAAACGCAATAGCAGATCGTACAGCGCTTTGGCGGATAGTTGGTCGCCAACTTTCGAGAGTTCCAGTAACAGCGGGCGCAGCGTATCGGGGCAACCTTTGATATCCAGCAGTAATTGTCGGCTGTTTTCGTCCAGATTACTTAACAAAGCAAGCCATTGGGCAGAGGGTAGGGCTGCAGCGCGTAATACGGTAGCCAACCGCTCGAATGGCCCGCCTGCAGGCAGGCGGGTTAATAAAGACTGCGCACCTGACGGGTCGGTTGGCAGCAGTGCCAGTGCTTTAAGCAACGGTTTAAGGTCTCGATAAGGAGAGCGGATCGGGATCAACTGGAGTGCGGTAACTAGGGCTGCAAAATCTCCCAGGTGATAAGCCGCAAGTGCTTGCAGAGCAAAGTTACGGTGGCGTAGCAGAGCGCTTTCGGCAGGAATGGGTGGCAATTTCTGAGCAGTCAGGATAAATGCGGCGAGGCATGTTTCAAGTTCAGCACGCTGTAAGTCAGGCAAACTGGTACAGCTCAGCAGGTTTATCATCTCTGCCTGGTCGCCCGTTAGCAAAAGCCAGTCAAAATAGGGACCTTCGGCCAGCGGCTTGCCACATAGTTGCGTGCGATTGCGCCACAACACCAGAGCTTCCTTGATCATGCCTTTGGCCGCTATTTCTCGGGCGCGCCCCTCGTAACTGCATGCCAGTCCGTTAAGCCAACCCGCTTGTGCTTCGCGCTTGACTAATTGTTTGTAAAGCTCGATCGCTTCTTTGAAGTTTTTGGCGACAAGTGCTGCCTCGGCTTGAATTGCCAGGACAGAACTTTCAACGATATGCGGTGTAAAAAGCTTGTGAGTGGTTTGTTTCGTCTTGCGTGACATGACGGTTAATTTGAAATTGTGGGTTTAATTTTAGCTTGATTTGCACCATTTTTCAAATAATTTAGCATGCTGCATACGGACATTCAACGTATAAAATTCCAATAAATTGTCCCCATGAATCGTTTTTTATCACCTGCTTCTAGGCTATGATGCACACTTATTTTAGATAGCTGCCAGGAATATGCGTTTTAATCTCAAGGTGCATTCGGAAACCGCCGGCGTGTCGGTGCTGCAAGTCGAAGCCAATTCGGCGGAAGAGGCCATGCGGCACGCTCAGTCGCAAGGGCATATGGTGTTTGCAGCAGAGGAGGAAAAACCGCTTTCCCTGGTTGGTGGCTCGTTGTTCCGGCGTCGCAGCAAATTTTCGCTGTTGTTGTTCAGTCAACAATTTCTGGCATTGCTCGAAGCGGGTCTAAACCTGGTCGGTGCGATCGAAGCTTTGGCTGAAAAAGAGGCTGCTCCTGAAATGAAAGCCGTTTTAACTCAGTTACTGGATCGATTATATGCAGGACAGACTTGTTCGGTGGCAATGGAAAGTTTGCCTGATGCCTTTCCTTTGTTCTATGTCGCCACTATCCGTGCCAGCGAGCGCAGTGGCGATATGGCGGAATCCTTGCGTCGTTTTGTCGCTTATCAATCTCAACTTGAGGGTGTGCGCAAGAAGGTGGTCAGCGCGATGATTTACCCGCTGGTGTTACTGGTGGTCGGCAGCCTGGTCACTCTGTTCCTGCTGGGCTATGTGGTGCCCAAGTTCAGTAAAATATACGAAGACCGTGCTACCGATTTACCATTCCTTTCCAAAATGCTGATGCAATGGGGCGGCATCATTTCTCATCATGGCACAGAATTTATGACCGCCATTGTGGTTACGGTTATCTTGATAATTTGGGGTGCCATGCATCCGTCCGTGCGTCGCTGGCTTTGGCGCAGTCTTTGGGCTACACCTGGCATCGGTGAGAAACTCAAGTTGTATCAATTGGCACGTTTATATCGCACGCTAGGCATGTTGCTGCGCGGCGGCACCACCATCGTCGGTGCGCTCGAATTGGTACCCGGCTTACTGAGCCCCTCGTTGCGCCTGCAACTGAAGCAGGGAATGTTGTTGATCAGTGAGGGTAGGGCGCTGTCAGAGTCGCTATATGTGGCCGGTTTAACCACTTCGGTTTCCTATCGCATGTTATGTGTAGGAGAGCAATCCGGGCGTATGGGGGAAATGATGGAGCGGGTGGCGGCTTTCTATGACGATGAAATCGCCCGCTGGATAGATGTGTTCACCAAGGTTTTTGAACCGGTGCTGATGGCGTTGATCGGTGTCATGGTGGGTGGGGTCGTGATACTGATGTACCTGCCGATTTTTGAGCTTGCGGGAAATATCCAATGATGACAGAAACTTTGACGACCAAAATAATAGCAGAAACTCGTGTTGCAGCCTTGAGCACCGGCAAGTCATTTATTGCCGCGCTGGAAGTCCGTAGTGATTTGCCTCCCCCATTGTGGTTGGAGTCACTCGGTCGCTACTTCCACTATCCGACCCTGGACATGCCAGCACTGAATATCCTCAAACCTGACTTTACTCAGCTTTCGCTACGCGAGGCGACGCAATCGTTATGCGTGATTTTGCAGAACAATACAGGTCGCTGGCTATGTGCCATCGCTGATCCAACCGATAGTAGCTTGCAAATCCGGGTTGAGGCGCTGACTGGCAGGCAGCTTGAATGGTATCTGGTACATCCGGCGGATTTACGTGCTTATTTGGGTCGTTTTGAAGAGAATATGCATGCGCTGGATTCTTTTGCGGTCGACCCTGGCATGGCAGCAAAGGTACAGGCGATTGAGGAAATTTCACTGCAAACCATCAGCGACGATGCCAACCCGGTTATCCGACTGGTCAATTCCACTATCTACGACGCGATGAAATCGGGCGCAAGCGATATTCATCTGGAATGTCACGGACGCGGCATGACCATCAAATACCGCATCGACGGCGTGCTTTCTCAAGTAGGCGAGGCACCCGATCCTGCTATGGCGGAGCAGATTGTGTCACGCGTCAAAGTTTTGTCAGAACTGGACATAGCCGAGCGCCGCATTCCTCAAGATGGCCGTTTCAAGGTACGCGTGCGCAGTCGTGACGTGGATTTTCGCGTTTCCATCATGCCCAGCGTGTTCGGCGAAGATGCAGTGATCCGGATACTCGACAAGGAAGCACTGATCGGCCAGATGAGCAGTTTGCGCCTCGAATCGCTGGGTTTTGATGAGGATGCCAAACAGGTTATACGTCGCCTGGCTTCAGAACCGTATGGCATGTTGCTGGTCACCGGTCCCACCGGCAGCGGCAAGACCACCACCTTGTACGCGGCACTGAGCGAGATTAACACCGGAGAAGAAAAAATCGTCACTATCGAAGATCCGATCGAATATCATTTGCCGGGCGTGCTGCAAATTCCGGTTAATGAAAAGAAAGGTCTGACCTTTGCGCGGGGGCTGCGCTCCATTTTGCGCCACGATCCAGACAAGATCATGGTGGGCGAAATCCGCGATCCTGAGACGGCTGAGATTGCGGTTCAATCGGCCTTGACCGGGCATCTGGTATTCACTACCGTACACGCCAATAATGTCTTCGATGTGGTGGGTCGCTTCATGCACATGGGCGTTGATCCTTATAGTTTTGTTTCTGCACTCAACGGCATTATCGCGCAACGTCTGGTACGCCTCAATTGCACGGCTTGTGCGCAACCGGTCACGCCTACTGCAGAATTGCTTGCGCTTTCCGGCTTGACTCGTGAACAAGTGGTCAATTATCGCTTCATGGAGGGACTCGGTTGCGGTCAGTGCCGTGGAACGGGTTTCAAAGGGCGCAAGGCGATTGCCGAATATATGGTGCTCAATGATGAGTTGCGTGAACTAATTGTGGCACGCAACTCGATCCGCGAACTCAAGGCTGCGGCGATGCGCTCAGGCACTCGTTCCTTGCGTCAGGCAGCGCTAGCCGCCGTTTGCGCAGGGGACACCACCTTGCGGGAAATCAACCGGGGAACATTTGTGTAAGGAAGATTTAGGCGGAACGGGTAAATTTGCTTGAAATTAGATCCTGATGCGATTTGACATAATAACCATTATGCGTATTTTGCGTAAATGGTCACTCAGCATATTCGGATAACTGTCATATAACTGCGCCGCTATTTATTCGGTTGTAACCTGACTCCGTAGTCTGTTCAATTTCCATCCCATCAGCATCAACCCGAGTAGCGCCATCGTCGAACTACAGCTAAACAGCATGCTGGCGCCGTAATGTTGCCAGATTGGGCCGCTGGCAAGACCGCCCAGTATTCCGCCTGCACCATAGGTAAAGCTGCCGAATAGCGCCTGACCTTTGGATTGATGTCTGCCCTGAAAAAACTCGTGCACCAAACCCACAGAAGCTGCGTGATATGCGCCGAAGGTGGCGGCATGCATCACCTGGGCTAATAATAACAGCGGCAAAAACTCAACTCCCCAGGCAATCAACAAGAAACGCAGTACCGCGAGCAACAGACTGTAAAACAATATTCGGGTAAACCCATAGCGCTTCGACAACCAGGGCATCAGAAAAAACACGCAGATCTCGCTGATCACGCCTAGCGCCCATAATCCGCCTACCGCGCTCTTGCTATAGCCGTGTTCAACCAGATAAATCGAAAAAAACGTGTAATACGGCCCATGTGCGGCAGACATCAGAAAACAGGCAGCAAAAAACGCCAGAACGCGCGGCTGAAACACGATCTGCCTGATCGACTGGCTGTCGCTAGGATGTGCCAGCACGGTGGTAGCTGGAATCAGACGGGAAAATAATAGAATACCTACTTCACAAAAAAGTCCTGCCCATAACAACCACGTGATCGCAATATGATCGAAGGCATAACCCAATCCCACCACAGACACGATGAATCCGATCGAACCCCAGGAACGGATACGCCCGTAACGGGCGGTATGTTTGCCCAGGTAACTTAGCGTCGTCGCCTCCACCAGCGGCATCGAGGCGCTCCAGAAAAAACTCATCAGACACAATACCAACAACATTCCCCAGAAATGGGTGGTGACAAACACCCCCAGATAACACACCGCACTCAAGATCGCTGCGATCTGCACCACCAGTAAACGCTTGCCGGTATGATCGGCTAACCAGCCCCAGACATTCGGTGCCAGCATACGCATCACCGGTTGCACTGACATCAGGATGCCGATTTCGATAAAACTGAAGTGTAAGGATTGCAGGTACAGGCTCCAATAAGGCGCAAACATCCCCACGAAGGCGTAATAGAAAAAATAAAAACCGGCAATACGCCAATGATAATTTTTTGAGGCTGTCATTTAAGGCAGAGCTTCCCGGTAGTCATGGATGAATAATTGTGTAAATCCGCAACGCGATTGTATAGGATAATGGCAAATATTTTTTCCTCATCCCGGATATGCACCCTACCAAGATTGAACCCACCGCACAAAAGACTCACAATGACTGGCAGACCATTCGCTCTCTGCTGCCCTATCTCATGGAATTCAAATGGCGCGTGGTGATTGCACTGACCCTGCTGGTCATGTCCAAGCTCGCCAATGTTTCGGTGCCACTGGTATTAAAAGAAATTGTCGATACCTTGGGCAAGCCGCAGGCGCAGCTCGCCGTGCCAGTATTTATGGTGATTGGCTATGGCGTGCTGCGGCTTTCCAGCACCGTGTTCGGTGAATTACGTGACGCAGTGTTTGCCAAAGCTACACAGCGCGCGATCCGGCGCGTGGCGCTGGAAGTGTTCGGCCACCTGCATAGCCTGAGTTTACGCTTCCACCTCGACCGGCAGACCGGCGGGGTGTCACGTGACATCGAACGCGGCACACGCGGCATTGGCTTTTTGCTCAATTTCATGCTATTCAATATTTTGCCGACGCTGCTGGAAATCACGCTGGTGGCAGTGATCCTGTTTAGTAAATACGACGTCTGGTTCACGGTGATTACCTTTGTTACACTGGTCATTTATATCGTTTTCACCCTGTTCATCACCGAATGGCGCATGGTAGTGCGCCGCTCCATGAATGACCTGGATACCAAAGCAAACAGTCGTGCCATCGACAGCCTGCTCAATTATGAAACAGTCAAATATTTCGGCAACGAACAATACGAAGCCGATCGCTACGATGAGAATATGCGGCACTGGGAAGTGGCTGCAGTGCGCAATAGCGAATCACTGGCCTATCTGAATGCAGGGCAGAGTTTTATCGTGGCAATCGGCATCACTGCGCTGATGCTACTGGCTGCCAGCCAGGTGGTTACGGGCAAAATGACCCTGGGTGATCTGGTACTGGTCAACGTATTTATGATCCAGTTATACATGCCGCTGCATTTCCTGGGCTTCGTCTATCGAGAAATACGCAACTCATTGGCGGACATGGAAAAAATGTTCAGCCTACTGCATGAACATCGCGAAATCGCAGATGATCCAAGCGCCCTCCCCTTGTCAGTCGGTCGTGCAGAAGTGTTATTTGAAAATATCAGTTTTAGCTATGCACCTGACAGGCAGATATTGTACGACGTGAGTTTCAGCATTCCCCAAGGGCAAACTGTCGCCGTGGTCGGTGCTAGCGGAGCAGGCAAGTCAACTTTGTCACGCCTGCTATACCGTTTTTATGATGTACAACAAGGACGTATACTGATCAACGGCCAGGATATCCGCCAGGTTACGCAAAGCAGTCTGCGTGCGGCCATTGGCATCGTGCCACAAGATACCGTGTTATTCAACGATACCATTTATTACAACATCGCCTATGGACGCCCGACCGCGTCTCATGCAGAAATCATACAGGCAGCGCAGACCGCACATATACACGAATTTGTAACCTCGCTGCCACTGGGTTATCAGTCGATGGTAGGCGAACGCGGGTTAAAGCTCTCCGGAGGTGAGAAGCAGCGAGTGGCGATCGCACGGGCAATATTGAAAAATCCGGCCATCCTGATCTTCGATGAAGCCTCCTCAGCGCTTGATTCAAAATCTGAGAAGGCAATACAGGCAGAACTTCACAGCATCGCGCAGAACCGTACCACTTTGATTATTGCACACCGCCTGTCTACCGTGGTAGATGCAGACCAAATTCTGGTCATGGACAAGGGGGCCATTATCGAACGCGGTTCACATAAGCAATTGCTGGAGCGGGATGGAACTTACTCACAAATGTGGAATCTTCAGCAGCAGGAAGATAAAGTTTATCTGGAGGGATTTTCCCTTCAAAAATAACAAGCATAACCAAATAATTAACAACAAAACCAAATCGCGGTAGGGGCAGGCGATGACTCCTGTCCCTACCGCGCCAATTTAGATAATCCGATGTTTAGCGGTAAGAACATCGGTAAGAATTAGAAGTGTTTTAAATGAAAAAAGCCATTATAACAAATGGCTTAAATTCATTTCATGGCGGAGAGGGTGGGATTCGAACCCACGGTACCTTGCGGTACGCTTGATTTCGAGTCAAGTACATTCGACCACTCTGCCACCTCTCCGAAATCTGATCAGAATACGTGCAACAACTGATCGAAGATGTTATTTTACCAGCATCTGTGAATTTGGTGCAGAATGTTCGCATGCAAAACTTAAAACAACGTTGTCGACTAATTTTGGCTGGCTTTTGTCTGCTGCTGACTGCTTGCAGCCAGCAACTTCCTCCCATTAGTGTCGGCAAGTTGGTAGTGGTGGTGCCAGATGTCTCACAGGGCGCAGAGGCGGAGTTTGAGCGCGAACTATCGACGCTGTTTGGCGAGCACTTGAAAGCTGCTATCGAATTTGTTTCCCCTCCTCCGGACAAAATTTTCGAGAAGCTATACCTGCACCATGCCCACCTTGCTGCCGCGTCTTTGCGGTTAGATGTCAACAATGCCAAGCTGCAATTTGGCCCAATTTATCAAACTTTGCGCGAACAAATCATCTGCAACCACGATAACGTCTATCCAAAAAAAATTGCTGATCTAATGGGAATAAAAATTGCTACCGTAGCTGGCTCTACTCAGGAAGATGCACTCATTGAGGCTCGTGAAAAATCGCCATGGCTGCAATGGGAATCTCGCCGCACGCTGACCGTGCAAACCTTATTGCAGGAAGTGGCCTCAGGTGCCGTCGACTGCACGGTGGGCAATCCCTTGCAACTAGCCGATGCGCGCAACTATTACTCAAATCTGGTTGCTGCCTTTGATATAGGCACTCCTTCCAAACTGGCCTGGGCTTTTCCTGCAGATGCCGATCCACAATTACTGAAGGAAGCACAGGCCTTTTTTGAACTGATCAAACAAAACGGGGTACTTAACCGCATTCTGGATCGATACTATGGACATACCGGAAGACTGCTGGCGCCGGATGCAGCCACTTTCATCACCAAAGTCCGAAAGGTTTTGCCGGAATATCGAAATTTGTTCAAGGATGCCGCCCGTCTAACCGGTTTCGACTGGCGTTTGCTGGCGGCACTGGCTTATCAAGAATCACAATGGGATCCACTGGCCACCTCCTTTACCAATGTGCGCGGCATGATGATGCTGACCGGCGAAACTGCCGACCAGATGAAACTCAAGAATCGTTTTGACCCCCGCGAAAACATACTCGCGGGTGCAAAATATCTGGCTTTGCTCAGGGATCAGTTGCCTGACAGAATCCCGGAACCAGACCGTACCTGGATGGCGCTGGCTTCCTACAATCAGGGCTATGGTCATCTTGAGGATGCACGTATCCTTTCCGAACGAGCCGGATTAAGCCCGGACAGTTGGGTAAGTATCAAAAAATGGATGCCGCAGATGAACCAACCCGGCTATTATCAAACTCTGAAACACGGCTATGCACGCGGCGGCGAAGCCGTCATCATGGTGGAATGCATACGCAGCTACCATGACATGCTCAAACGCCTCGCACCTGAACCTTTAGCCGGAGATTCCGAAGAAGTTTCATATCATCTTTTAGAGCCTAAACAGTGAATTCCATGAGCGCATACAAGATTCTCAAACGATGAATAGCCCTCCTCAAGTCGCGGTTATAGGAGGTGGATATGCCGGTATGGCAGCGGCCGTTAGTCTGGCTGAGCGTGGTATTTCGGTCAGTGTATTTGAAAGCGCAAAGCAACTGGGCGGCCGGGCGCGCGGCGTAATCCACCAGGAGACTCAGCTGGATAACGGCCAGCATTTACTGCTGGGCTGCTATCGCCAGACCTTGAGCCTGATCGAACAGGTCGGCGGCAACCTTGAACAGGATTTTTTGCGTTTGCCTCTGCAACTCGAGCTGCAAAGGCAATTTTCTCTGAAAGCGCCAAAGCTGCCCGCACCCTTGCACCTTTTGATTGCACTGCTCACCGCCAAAGGCCTGAGCTACACCGCACGCCTTAAAGCGGCGCGGTTCATGCTAACCCTGCGGCGCAGCAAATTCACTTTAGCCGACGATATATCGGTTGCAGAACTGTTGGAACAACATGGCCAGCATGCAGACCTGCTACAAAAACTCTGGGAACCGCTGTGCATCGCAGCGCTGAATACCCCAATCCACAAAGCCTCGGCACAAATACTGCTGAACGTGTTGCACGATGCACTGAACAGGACACGGGCAGATAGCGATATGCTACTGCCACGACTGGATTTTTCTGCACTTTTTCCAGATCGTGCAGCGAATTATATTCTACAGCGCGGCGGGAATCTGCATACCAGCTGCGGCGTGACATCCATTACCCCAAACGAATTCGGCTTCGCGCTTGAAGTTACCAATGGCAGCCAGCTATTCAGCCATGTCATCTGCGCCGCCCCCCCTGTCATTGCGGCCAAACTGCTACGACCCATAGCTCAACTGGCTCAAACCGTGAAAATAATCGAGGCCTTGCGACATCAACCGATCTATACCCTTTACCTGAAATATCCCAGCCATGTGCGTCTGCCGCATGCCATGCAGGGTTTGCACCAGCGCTTTAGCCAGTGGCTGTTTGACAAGGGGCAGATCGATGGTCAACAGGGATTGCTGGTCGCTGTTATCAGCGCGGAAGGCCTGCACCAAAATTTAGGGCATGATGAACTTGCACAACGGGTTATCGATGAATTAAAGGAAGAATTCGCCCTCTACGAGCAACCTGCCTGGTATAAGGTCATCGCCGAAAAACGCGCCACCTTCGCCTGCACACCCGGACTGCACCGCCCCGGCCAGCAAACCCCCCTGCCCGGCCTATTGCTGGCTGGCGACTATACGCAGGGCGCTTATCCCGCCACGCTGGAAGGTGCTGTCTTGAGTGGAGTACGCTGCGCCAGACTGATCGCATAAGTATTATCCCATCGACAATACTTCAGATATTGCTGTAATACCCGTCGATTTAATTGATATAATAGTGGACTAAATCGCTATAAAATATTTAACCCCACTGATGAGGATACTGAAATGAAGACTATTGCCGAGTTTATGACCGCCGACCATAAAGCCTGTGACCATAAATTTGCGGATGCCGAGGTAGCCGCCCTCGATGGCAATTGGAGCGAGGCAGGTATCGCATTCAATGCGTTTAACGATAATATGTTGCGACATTTTGTGACCGAAGAAGACCTACTGTTTCCGGCACTGATTTCGGCTGGCGGCCCTTCCGGTCCGGTGCAGATGATGCGTATGGAACACGACCAGATCAGAGAACTCCTGTCGCAGATGACCGCTGCGGTCAGCGCTAAAAATACTCAGCATTACTCTGGCTTGTCTGAAACTATCCTGATGGTGATGCAGCAGCATAACCACAAGGAAGAGAACATTCTTTACCCTATCATGGATCAGATTCTGGCTCAACAACGCGAAGCGCTGATGGGGCGTTTGCTAACAGTTTAATAATCATGCAACAAGTCGACGTACGCGGACTGCCCCCGCCTGAGCCTTTCATCAATATCAATGCTGCGCTGCAAACGCTTGCCGCCAATGATACCCTGAAGGTGCTTATCCACCGGGAGCCCTATCCGCTTTACGATTTATTGCGTGATAGCGGCTATCAATGGCAAACCACGGCACTGACGGATGGCAATTTTGAAATACTGATTACGCGTGCGCTATGCAAATAGCCTCGCTCAGCACCGAACAGGCACCCCCCATCAGCGTCCCCTTGCGTTATTTCGCCGCCGCGCCGGTTTTTTTGATATTTTCCGCGTTGCTGCTGGCCTTGTCCGGCAGCAACCCGTTTGCAGATTTGCGCAGCGGCGCGCAAATCGCCGCCACTCATCATATAACATTAGGTGTCATGGCGATGGTGATGCTGGGCGCGATCCAGCAAATGCTGCCGGTGGTGATCGGCAGTCCGATGCCTGCTTCAAGAATCGTGGCATGGTTGACTTTTTTGCCGCTGATAGCAGGCGTGCTGCTATTTTCCGCAAGCTTTATGCTGGGAAAAATGTTCATGCTGGATTGGGCGTGGACGCTGCTGGGCTTGTCTTTCCTGATATTCATCGCAGCCAGCCTGCTCAGTCTTTGGCGAGCCACTGCGCAAAATGCCACTAAAACAGCCATATTTCTATCGATCATTTCGCTGGCAGGTGCCGTCAGCCTGGGTCTGCTGCTTGCTCACGGTTATGCCGCAGGTTTGCCCCTGTCCTATCCTCTACTGGCGACTGCCCATATCAGCCTGGCGCTAGGCGGTTGGGTGCTGTTGCTGATTATCGGCGTTTCCTATCAAGTAGTGCCCATGTTTCAGCTTACGCCCAATTACCCAAAATGGATGACCAGCGCCCTGGCACCCGCCTTATTTATAGTGTTACTGCTCAAGCTAGGATTACTGCCATTTGAAACCATGCCAAGTTGGAGTGGATTCTTCGTCGAGTGCCTATTCTGGTTGCTGGCCTGCAGTTTTGCCGTGATCACACTCAAGCTGCAGAGTCAACGCCGCCGCCGCGTCCCGGATGCCCCGCTGAGCTTCTTCAGGCTGGGCATGGCAAGTCTGCTGCTGGCAGCGATATTTTCACTAGCAGCTCTAATATGGCCGCAATACAGCGACAATCTCAGGACACTCTCCGCTCTGGCTTACATTCTCGGCTTCGCCTTATCGCTGATCCAGGGTATGCTTTACAAAATCGTCCCGTTCCTGATCTGGTTCCATTTATTTCGCGGCGGAATCAAAGCCATCAAGGCCGGTGTGCCGAACATGAAGGAAATTATCCCAGAACCCCTGATGTGGCGTCATCTGTGGCTGCAATGCGCCACTTTGCTGACAGCACTGATGGCACCATGGTCGACAGAAGTAGCCTATCTGACAATGCTGGGGCTGTTACTGCAAGGAATCCTGCTGGCTTATGCCATCTATATCGGCATCAGAGTATACCGGCACACGCTCAAGCGACTTATGCAGGCCTGAACTGATCAATCATCCATGCGCTATGTAGTTGATTAATAATCTACAAATAGAGTCGCAAGTTCAATGTAGCTTGCCATCGACTCTGGGTCTCAGCAGCATTGGAATGTAGCGCCAGCCCAACCAGCCAAAACAAGCGAACCAGCAAGCCGCCGTCAGATAAATCCAGTACAGATAGAATGCAGGATAGAATTGCGGCATCACAATGCGCAGCAAAAATGCCAGCAGCATGATCCATAACACCCGTTTATCCGACGCTGCAAAAGCCACCACCCTGCCGGTGTGCCCCTTGGATATCCTGACCACCATACCGGGTATGATCAACCCCATCGCCCCCAAAGTAAATATATGGATGGAGGTAGAAATACTCCATTCAGGATGCAGAGTATGCCGGATGAATTCAAATACCAGCTGAGCAACAATGGCCATATAGCCCAGATACATCACCCCTATATCTATCCTTTGCAGTGCCAGTTGCGGCTTCCAGAATATAAAGCGGCCTGCAAGCAAACCAGCCAGTAACAGTGCAATCCATCCCGCCAGTTGCGCCGGCATCAGGCTTTCAAAAACCAGCAACAATCCGACCTGAATGATGGTCTTGTTCAATAAATGATTTTGCAGAATGGTCACGTTATAAGCAGACCTCATGAATTGCCCGAGCGTGCGCACCAGCATCACCAGAAAGACCACTCTAAATAACCCCAGTGCCATACTCCAACCTGTCTCGGCATATTCTGCAGATAGCATCAGATACTTTGCCAGTAAAAATACCGGCAGGATCAGCAAAAAGAAATAATTGTCACGATAGGCATCTTGCTTGCGGTTCCTGATCAATGTCCATGAAATCATCACAATCACAGAGAACAGAAAAATATTGTTTGAGAGCAAAAACAGGGAATGCGCTATGACACCCTGGAACCACATACCCAAACGTTCGAAAATCCATGCAAAAAACAGTAACAACAACGCGTTGCCATGATAGCCACGAACTTTGGTCCAGTTTTTGGTCGAAGTTAACAAAAAACCGCCCAGTACCGCCCAACCGAAACCGAAGAACATCTCATGCGAG
>CAIRBC010000098.1 GCA_903876685.1 uncultured Nitrosomonadales bacterium
CGCTTCAAGTTTCGCTGAGGCTACGTGCCCAGCCCAAAATTCAATACCTGGTTTCATGTTTGCTCCATCTGGGTTTTAGATGTTGCAAGGATGCGGAAATTTGATCAAGGTGACAAGGTTGGGGTTTATGGAGCGCTTACCCTCGAGGTATTGGAAGATAAAATGCGCCAACATTTGGGAGAGCACTATGCAGGATCGCTGAACGTGAGCGCTTATCCAGCTTTTGTTGCGTCTACCGATCACTTTATTCCCGGCAACCCGAAAAGCAAGGATCGCAGCAAATTTCTGAGCATCATGGATTCCTCCGGAATCCTGCAAAAAACCGGAATCCAGACTCTCGCTGAAAAAATCGGCTCGGACATGGCAGAAAATACCAAGGCAAAAATACGAAAATCCAACTTTAACAAGGCAAATGACGCTGTTCTTCAATTGAAAGGAAGTGTCTCTGACTTAAATACAAAAAATTTCAAACCTCTTTTAAATAGCCTGCAAGATCAGGAACGTGACTCAATCTTGCAACTAGAAAGTGCAACAGATTCTCTGAAAAACAATATTGAATCTTCAGCCAATTCTCTAATCACAAAAAAACGTGAAAATATCCGGAATATGATTTACGTTAAGATTAGTGACGACATAAACAATGATGTTTTCAAAAAATACCTGGAGGAATATATTAAAGCTGGGGTCGAGGATATTGAAATAGAACTTCCCAGGCAAATTGGCAAGCAAATTGAAACTTTTCTGAAAGAAGTTAAGGATATTACTGGTCAATTTCAGGAGCATGTTAAGGAGTTTATGGATGATGCCTCAATGGCTGGCGATATGGATTTAAACCTGAACATTAAGATTAGCAACGGGATAAATGTTACTGGATTGATTGGTACCGCTATTGGGGCAATAGCCTTGATATTTGCAAGCGGCGGTTGGGCATTGGCCGTCGGTGCACTCGGCGTTATAGTATCTTTCGCCAAAGCAATACGTGCATTCTTTGACAGTGATTATAAAATGGCTCAACAACGCAAGGCATCTGACGAAAACATCAATAAAATATTCGACTCCGTTAAATCCAGCTACGACTCACAGATGGATGACAGTATGAAGAAGCTGGAAGTTAATCTAAAGCATATCAAGAATAAGTTCGAACTTCCCGCCCATCAAGTTAAAAAGATAATATCATCACTGATAGATTCGGCTCGTAGGCTTGAACTGGTATCCAAGAAAATCATAAAAGAAGGTAGTCTGTAATGAAAACCGTACTCGACGAATTTAAGGCGCAACAAGCTAAAGCCCGTGCCATTCAGAACAAATTGTTGAACTTCCTTGCGCAAGGTGAAGCAGCAGGCGTATCCATCGATCCAGCCCTCAAAGAAAAGTTGCAAAAATCCATAGCTGGCAATAAAAAACTGAATGTTGCTTTGATAGGCGGCTTTTCCGAAGGAAAGACATCTATTGCTGCGGCGTGGCTTGGTAAGCTCAAATCCGACATGAATATCAGCCATCAGGAGTCATCTAATACTGTTGTCATCTATGAGATCAATGACGAGTTGACCCTGATCGATACACCTGGCCTATTCGGCTACAAGGAGAAATTCAATGCCGACACGGGTGAGCAGGAAAAGTACAAGGATATCACCCGAAAGTACGTCAGTGAGGCACATCTCGTTTTGTATGTGATGAATTCCACCAACCCGCTTAAGGAAAGCCATGCAAGCGAACTTAATTGGTTGTTCCGCGAGCTGAACCTGTTGCCACGTACAGTGTTCGTACTCAGCCGATTTGACGAAGTGGCAGACGTTGCTGACGAAGAAGATTACAAACTGAACTTCGTCATCAAGAAGAAAAATGTCCTTTCGCGCATGAAAGATCTCATCAATCTGAAAGACGGTGAAGCACAAGCCTTGTCAGTTGTCGCGGTTTCCGCCAATCCATTTGATGCTGGCGTGGAGCATTGGCTGTCCGAGCCCGAACGTTTCCGACAGCTATCGCATATTCATCTTCTCCAGCAGGCAGCGATAAAAAAGATCGCAACCAATGGTGGACTTGAAAAAATGGCTCTTGAAACCAGCAAGAGTATCATTCAAGACGTGCTATCGCGCGAAATGCCAGTTGCTGTAAAAAAAGACGAAATTCTAGCCGAGGAACTTGAGAAAATGACGAAAGCAGAACAGCGCGCAACCACTGACATCACTGCTGCACAAAATAAGGTTTCCCGTGCACAAGTATCCTTAAGGGAGGTTGTTGTAGACCATTTCACAGGCTTGATCTTACAACTAGATGGTACCAGCATGGAAACGATTTCTGGGTTCTTCGAGCGAGAAATCGGGGATGGCGGTATTGTCTTGGATACCAAAATCCAGAATTTTTTTAGTAAATACATAGATGCGGTGAGCAGTGATTTGGTCCGTATTCAGACTAGCCTGAACTCTGATGTCAGTGCGTTTGATACCCACATGATCGCCATGGGGCGTCAAGGGCTGGACTGGATCGTGAAGAGTAACGTCATCAATGCCAACAACGTCAAGGTCGCACGTGACCTACTTTGGTCGAGTTTCAAGTTCAAACCATGGGGTGCTTTCAAACTCGCAAAGGGTCTGAATGGCGTACTAGCAGTTGTGGGGATTGGTTTTGAAGTTTGGGATAGCTGGAAAGAAGCTGAGCGCGTAAAAGAGTTTGAGAAAGGCAAACAAAGCTTGAGAAAAAATCTTGAAGAACAGCGCAAAGAGCTGCTCGGAAAGATCAATGACTCTGATTTTTCTACTCAATTTTTCCCTGGATTCTATGACTTGCAGCATCTGATCAAAAAGCTTTCAGAAGAGTTGAAGAGAACAAAAAATCAGCGCAAAGTTTTCGCCGAATGGCGCAATGATGCGGAGATCATTGATGTGGAATTTAAGATGCTGAAAAGTTGAAATCAAGATGTGTGGCTTCATCCCTATCTTATTAACTGTCTAGTACCGAATTATATCGTTTCAATAGACCGGTTTCTATTCTACATGAACGAACTATCGGTGAAAAATTTGTTAGCTCAAGGCTACGCGTTGGGCGATATAGTCATTTTAACAGGCCATGGACGCAGCAAATCCACCCTGCTGAATGTCGATCGAATTGGCAACTTTGCAACCCGCAGGTTTACTGGCACCTATACCCGTGCAGGCAATCCAGTCTGGAGCAATGGTGAACTCATGGTTGAATCCATCTACCGCTTCAAAGGGCAAAGTGCGCCTGCGATCATATTAAGCGAGATGGACTTTACCGAGCTGACTGATCTGGAACGTCGCAAATTGTTCGTCGGCATGACCCGCGCGCAAATGAGTTTGCAAGTGGTTCTGTCAGCACAGGCCGAAGCTAGCATTGCGAAGGCACTGGGTTGATGCTGCATATCGTTTATCAATTATTGTGCTGCGCTTGGTATGACTTGTCGCATTTAGTCGCTGAACACCCTATCCGCAAACGGAAAATATAAAATGGTCAATTCTTCCCCTGATACGCTGATGCGCCAATGGCAAATGTTGCGCATGATTCCCCGGCATCCACAAGTCATCAGCGCCAGTGAGCTGAAGCAGAAGCTGGAGAATGAGCAGTATATTGTAGCCAAGCGCACCGTGGAACGTGATCTTCAGTCCTTATCAGCGGTATTCCCGCTAATGCTGGATGAAAGCGTCAGGCCTTTCGGCTGGAGCTGGCAAGCGGATGCCTGCAACTTCAATGTACCCGGTTTGAGCAACAGTGAGGCACTCACTTTAGTGATGGTCGAGCAGCATTTGAATGCTTTGTTGCCAAGCGCCACCCTATCCCAGTTGCAACCTTATTTTAAGGCGGCGAAGCAGCATCTCAACGATATTCCACGTGGCGATCAAGTTCGTTCCTGGCTGCATAAGGTGCGCACGGTGCCTCCTGCGCAACCGCTGCTACCATCGCCGGTTAAAGCAGAAATTCAGCAAGCTGTATATGGAGGACTGCTTGCTGACAAACAACTCGATATCAGCTATCGCAAGCGGGGAGCGAGCAACAACTCGGAATATCGTGTACATCCATTGGCCGTCGTGCAACGCGGGCCGGTTGCCTATCTCTGCTGCCATGTCAAAACGGATGCGCGCTTGCGGAAATTTGCGATGCATCGCATTCAGTCTGTAATTGTCTCGGACGAACCTGCTGATGTTCCGGCAGGATTTTCCATAGACGAAGTGATTGCTGGCGGCGAATTCGGCTTTGGTCAGGGCAAGCAAATTCAACTCGAAGCTATATTCCATCACGGTGTCGGTGACCATCTATTCGAGACACCGATCAGCATTGATCAGATTATTACAGACTTGGGCGATGGCAAATTATCATTGCAAGCGACCGTAGCCTACACTCAACAACTGGAATGGTGGCTACTGGGTCTTGGTGATGGTGTCAAAGTCATCAAGCCATTGGCATTACGCAATAAAATAGCAGATTCGATTCAAAGAATGTCTCAGCTTTATCAACAGACATCTGATCACTCCACTCCCAATGCCTTAAACACCGCATCCACCGGATCAAAATAAAAAGGCTATATGTGATTCGTAGTGGGTATATCCCAAGCCAACCCCGTAAAGGCAAAAAACGTCCTCTCCGCCGGACGGGCTCGATGGGTGGTTGTAAAAACCAAAAACCACCCACAAGTCCTTAAGCGTATAGTCAATTTTGTTGCAGTAAAGGGTACGCTACGCCAGGCTGCATAAAGCTGCAGCCTGCCCTTGACAGCAACAATAACGACTTTATTTCAAAGCGAGCCTTCTTGGCTACCCACTCAAAACCACATAGACTCGGAATAGGGTGAGTGGCTTGCGGTAAATTTTCGGTAACTACTAGCCCCCCATAAAAAATTTAAAAATAATTCAAAAAGTACTTGACAGGTTTTTTGAGGGTGTTTGAAACGATTTTGCAACCCTCATATATTTTGTCTCAGCAGCAGAGCAATATCGGCCGTTGGTCGATTTAAAGGGTGTCACTGTCAATCTCCATCATTTTTTCTAAAGTAACGCCTTCCAGGCACCTTAATATCGCTCGAAAAAACGCATGTTATCATTCGGTTATTCGAAACGATGACATGGATTATGGCAAGTCTGGACAAAACCTCGGTACGCGCCCAGGTCGATAAACTCAAACAGGATTTCGGGCAACTCAGTTCCGACGGCAAAGTTGCGCCCGAAGTTCAGGCTATTATGAGCAGCATGCTCATGATCATCGATCTCATCCTCGCCATTTTTATGGAGCGTACCACCAAAAAGAACAGTGCCAATTCCAGCATCCCGCCGTCCCAGACCGAGAAAGACAACTCATCCGTCACCGATCCGGGCAGCAAGGATAA
>CAIRBC010000099.1 GCA_903876685.1 uncultured Nitrosomonadales bacterium
ATTTACATCTTGTGTGCATATTTGCCGGAGGGACACGGAAGAGCTATCGCACTTGGGGGAGCAAAATGGGTTCCAGTTGCGACACCATGGCTCAAGCCAAAATTCAGGCTGAAGTGACTGCGAAGGCAATGATACGTTCTCAGCATGAAAAACGACTTGCTAATCTGGGTCAGCAATCATTAGGAATATACGCAAGCTTTAGCTGCGATAATATGCACCGAGACGGGAGGTTCGAAATGGAGTACAGATATGGAAGCCATACGGTTTTTCAGATTGAATAGCACTTTGTGTGGGTGACAAAGTACCGATACAAGGTGTAGACAGGAGATGTTGCGGAGCGGGTGCGAGGATTGATAAGTCAAACCTGTGAAGCCTTTGAAATCAGTATAATAAGTGGAGTAGTAAGTAAGGATCATGTGCATCTACTGGTGAGTTGTCCGCCAACAATGGCGCCAAGTGAAATAATGAGTCGAATCAAAGGGCGGACATCGAGTAAGCTGTTCGAAGAATATCCACTTCTGAAAAAGAGATACTGGGGCAGGTATTTTTGGGCAAGAGGGTATTTTTACGCTACAGTAGGGCAAATGACAGAGGAAATGATAGAGCAATATTTGGAACATCATTTTGAGCCGAAGCAGAATGATGAATTTAAAATGGAGCCAGACTAAGACGCGTCGTTTAGGCGACGCGTATCAGGACTTTCAGTCCGTATTTCAAACCCTCCGGCTTTAGCCGGTGGTTGTTTCGTGGGGAATTGGTAGGGGAAGGGAATTCAATTTACCTGACCTCTGCCCCACGCTTCGTATTCTCTGATGCGCCTTGACAGCAGATTCGTTACCTTTGGGTTCGTAATTCAATGACGAACTTTTGCTTCGAGGACTGCCGCGCGACATCATGTCACCTTCCCCACAGTCAAAACTTTTATTAAATTGCGATCCACTAAGCCGAGAGCTCTAATCACTAGTCAGATCTCCTCTAATACTGGATAGTTACTCACCTCTCCCTATCACTCGGCTTGGTCTATTTTGTCATTCCGAGTCTTGACGAATAGGCCTGCGACAAAATGTCACATTCTCAAGATGATTTTCCATCCCTACAATTCGCAAGGTCGAAACACCCTGCAGACAGCAATTAAGTTTCGCCATCAGTCGCGCAGAGTACAAAACAACAGCGGACAACGAAGGCCGGAAAAATGATGATAACAATCGGAGAAGATAGATATGCAAGCCAAAAATAGTTATACCCATCCGGCACTCAAGCCACTTGCCGTAGCAATAGCCTTTGCGCTGACCGCGAATTCGCACGCAGTGCGGGCGGCGGATGAAGCCAGTTTGTCGGAAATTACCGTGACCGGTGTTCAGATAAAACAGGCGGGCGAGCTTGATACCCGGCGCATCAATAGCGGGGACACTGCCTCGTTGCTGGACGACACTCCCGGTGTCAGCGCCTATACCAATGGCGGGGCATCGAGCCTGCCTGTCATTCATGGCATGAACGATGATCGAATCAAGGTGCTGGTGGATGGCATGTCCATTACTTCGGCCTGCGCCAACCACATGAACCCGGCCACCTCCTACATCAGCGCGACCAACGTGGCCAAGACTTCGGTGATTGCCGGGCTTGCCCCGGTCAGCATGGGCGGGGATAGTATCGCCGGTACGATTTCACTCGCTTCGGCACCTCCGGCGTTTGCCGGTAACGGAGAGACTATCCATAAAGAAGGCAGCCTTGCCGCTTCCTTCCGCAGCATCAACAGTGGCTCCACTCTATCCGCATCGGCGGCGGTGGCAAGTAGCAGTTTGAGTCTGGGTTATGCCGGGTCGGTGGACAAAGCCAGCAGTTACAAGGATGGCAACGGCAACCTGGTCAGGGATACGCTGTATGAAACACGCAACCACCAACTGACTTTGGGCGTAAAGGGCGACAGTAGCACATTTGTCGTCAAGGCCGGTCAACAATCCATCCCTTATCAGGGCTTCGTCAACCAGTACATGGACATGGTGGGCAATGACGCCAATTATCTCAACCTGAATTACAAGGGTGACTTTGCCTTGGGCAAGCTGGAAGCCCGCATTTATTCGCAGGATACCAAACATACCATGGGTTTTTTCACACCGGAAAAACCCGGAGCCATGCCGATGAATACGCACGGCCAGGATCTCGGTTATGACTTGCACGCCGAGTTGACGCTCTCTCAGCAAAATACTTTGCGTCTGGGCAACGAATACCACAGCTTCAAACTGAACGACTGGTGGCCGCCGCTCGCCGGATCAATGATGATGGGCCCAAATACCTACTGGAACATCAACAACGGTAAGCGCGATCGTTTCAGCCTGTTTGCCGAAATGGAATCGAAGTGGAATGAACAGTGGATGTCGCTGCTGGGCATCCGCAGTGACAGCGTGAAATCGGGTACCGGGAAAGTGCAGGATTACGGCTGCGGCATGATGTGTGCCGGTGATGCCGCCGCAGCAGCAGCCTTCAATGCGCAGAACCACGCCCGCAGCGACAACAATATTGACCTGACCGCGCTGACCCGCTACGAAGTCAATCTGTCCAGCACTTATGAGTTCGGCTATTCGCGCAAGACCCGCTCGCCCAATCTTTACGAGCTCTACTCGTGGGGGACGGGTGCCATGGCTATGGCTATGATAGGCTGGTTCGGTGATGCCAACGGTTACCTCGGCAACCCCAACCTGAAACCGGAAGTGGCCGACACCCTGAGCGCAACCGCGAAATGGAACGACGGCGCTCACAAGGAATGGGAATTGGCGGTCACACCTTACTACACCAAGGTAAAAGACTATATCGGGGTGAACAAGATTGGCACGTCCATGATGACCGGGACTTCTAACCTGCAATTCGTCAATCACGACGCCAAGATTTATGGTCTGGATATTTCCACGAAAGCCGCCGTATGGAACAACAGCTATGGCCTCGGTCAGGTCAAGACAGTGCTTGGCTGGACGCATGGCATCCGCACGGATACCGGCGGTAGCCTGTATCACATCATGCCGTTTAACGCCCGCGTGACGCTGGAACAGGCCGTGAGTTCATGGACGAACGCCGCCGAACTGCAACTGGTGGGCAACAAATCCAATGTGGATACCTTGCGTAACGAAGCCGCCGCATCGGGCTATACGCTGGTCAATTTGCGTACCGCTTATCAATTTAAGAACGTGAGGCTCGATCTGGGTGTTACCAACCTGTTTAACAAGTTTTATTCCATGCCGTTGGGTGGCACCGATATCGCCGGCTGGAAAGCGGGTGGAAGCGTTGGCTTGCCTGGCCCGGTAGCAGGCGCGGGTCGGTCGATCAATGCGGGTCTTACGGTGAAGTTTTAAACAAACACCGAGTGATACAGCCTGGAGAAATATAAATAATCAAAGGGGAAAACATGGAAACAAAATTGAAACCGCTTGTCGTGGCGTTGGCTCTTGCACTATGCTCAAATGCACACCAGGCAATCGCCTCGACAGAAGATCAACTATTGCAGCCGATACAGATCAAAGCCACGGCTAGTTCACAACTGCGCGCGGAATTACCACAGACTATCGAGAGCACGACCGCTCAGAGGATCATGGAAACCGTGAACGTGGTGGATACCGAAGATGCGGTTAAGTATCTGCCAAGCCTGTTTATACGCAAGCGCAATTATGGCGATACCCAACCGGTGATGGCAACGCGCACCTGGGGTGTAGGTTCTAGCGCTCGCAGCCTGGTATATGCCGATGGCGTTTTGCTGACCGCATTGGTCGCAAACAATAATACAATCGGCGCGCCTCGCTGGGGGATGGTGGCGCCGGAAGAAATAGAACGTATAGATGTGATGTATGGCCCATTTTCAGCCGCCTATTCCGGCAACGCGATGGGAGCTGTGATGGAAATTATCACGCGGATGCCGCAAAAATTTGAAGCCAGCGTGACTCAGACCTTGGCCGATCAAGCTTACAGCCAGTATGCAGTCAGCAAAAATCTGCTGACTTCGCAAACCAATGCCTTGCTTGGTAATAAGCAAGCCGATTTTTCCTATTGGTTGAGCATCAACCGTCAGGATAGCCATAGTCAACCCTTAACCTGGGTAACCGCAACGGCTCTGACCACTGCGGCAGCGACAACCACAGCTTCCGTACTACCTGTCGGTACGGTAGGCGGGTTTGCCGACGCACAAAACAAATATGGACAATATCTCGGCGTGTGGGGAGCGGCCGGCATGCTGCATACCGTCATGGAAAATTACAAACTCAAGGCAGCTTACGACCTGTCACCCACGCTCAGCGCAAACTACACCTACGGCTACTGGACAAATAATGCACATTCCGAGGTGCAAAGCTTCCTTGCGACGACAGCAACTGGTGCCGCAACTTTTGGTTCCGTGGCGGGCTTCGCCTCAGGCTATTACGACCTTGAGGAACAGCACTCCATGCATAACGTGGCTATAAAATCGAATACTCAGGCACATTTTGACTGGGAGGCAACGGCAAGCCTGTACAACATGGATCGTGATCAGCAAAAGTTTCCTGGCAGCGTACTGGCAGGGGGAACCAGTTTTTCCACAGCCGGTCGCGTCGCTGTCCTGGATGGTACAGGCTGGAACACGATGGATATAAAAGGAATCTGGCGCACGGATGGACGTGTTCATGAATTTTCCTTCGGTGGACACCGGAATGAGGAGCAGCTTTCCAATGTAACCTATAACAACACGGACTGGACACAGGGTGCGCAAACTGGCATATATACGGCAGCCAAAGGAAAAACCATCACCGAGGCTTTATGGCTGCAAGACGCCTGGAAATTTGCCCCCGGCCTGAAAGTTATACTAGGTGGCCGTTATGAGCAGTGGGATGCCAAAGATGGCTATAACTATAGCGGCAATACCGGCTTGACGCAGGCTGCACGCAATGCTTCAAATTTTTCTCCCAAGGCACAGCTTAGCTGGGATGCTGACTGGCTGGTGACAGCTTCGATGGGTAAGGCCACCCGTTACCCTACGGTTTCAGAATTGTATCAACTTGTTGCAGTGGGTGCGACCACCACCAATCCCAACCCCAATTTACTCCCTGAAAGGGTGATGTCTGAAGAAGTCGCTTTCGAGCGTGGGCTAGACGGTGGCAGGTTGCGCATTTCCCTGTTTCAGGAAGATGTAAAGGATGCGCTAATCTCGCAGACCAATAACGTAATCGGGGTCGCTACGCCAGTCACTTTTATCACAAACGTAGACCAGGTGCGAAATCGTGGCGTAGAATTGGCTTATCAGCGGAACCATGTTCTGACTCAACAATTGGAATTGCAGGGCAGTGTGACCTATGTCGATTCATGCATTTTAGCGGACACCGGTTGGAGTTCGCCTAAACTGGGCGGCGTTCCAGTAGTCACTAGCGTGATGGGCAAGCATGCACCCAATGTGCCGCAATGGCGCGCCACGCTACTGGCTACCGGGCATAGTAGCGACCAACTTTCCACTACGCTGGGGATGCGCTACAGCGGCAAGCAATATTCCACACTGGATAATACCGATAACACAGCAAACGTCTATGGCGCTTTTGATGCATTCTTTGTGGCAGATATACGCACACAGTACAAGTTCGACAAAAACTGGGTAGCGGCACTGGGCGTAGACAATGTATTAAACCGCAAATATTGGCTGTTCCATCCCTTCCCGCAGCGCACGGTAGTGGGTACACTCAAATATGCGTTTAATTAATGAGAGGCATATCTGTAAACGACTTGCAACTGCCAGGTTTGCAAATATACATGGACGAAAAATGTCGACAAACAATTTGTCACCGGCCTTCAGGCCGGTGGCTTTAGGCCTGAAGGCCGAGGTTTCAAACCAGCAAGGAGATTGGATGAAATTAACCATCATGCATCTGTGTCATTATGCTTGGTTGCTGACCAGCCTGACTGTTATGTGCCAGGCAGCAGAGATGCCTGCACCTTCGAAGCCCCACAATGCAGCCTGGTTAGCATCGCTCACCCACACCCCGCTGGCTGCCAGCGCCACCTTTGATGGGAACGGCAGGTTGTGGCTTGCCTCGGTCAAAGACGGGCATGTATATGTAAGCTATTCAGACGACTGGGGCAAAACCACCAGTACAGCAGTCATGGTCAATGCAGAAGCCGAGTATGTTGCGGCGAATGGTGAGAACCGTCCCAAAATTCTGGTGGCTGGCAACGGCAACATTTTTGTATCCTATACGCGCAGCCTGGAAACGCCATATGCGGGAAATATCCGCTTTAGCCGTTCTGTCGATGCTGGCAGGCATTTTTCAGCACCGGTCACAGTCAATGACAATCAAGAACCGATCACGCACGCTTTCGAAGCGATGGGTATTAACCAGCGCGGTCAGATTTACCTGGCCTGGCTGGATAGACGCGACGCGGCAGATGCCAGAAAAAAAGGCGAAAAATACAGCGGCCTTGCCGTCTATTATGCTGTCTCGGATGATGAAGGGAAAAGCTTTCAAGTCAATAGCAAGGCAGCCGACCATGCCTGTGAATGTTGCCGCGTGGCGCTGGCGATGGATAACGATGGCATACCGGTCATCTTGTGGCGGCAGATTTATGACAAGAATGTACGCGACCATGCGATGCTGAAACTCGACGGCAAGTCACCAGCGCTTCGGGTGAGCAGTGAAAACTGGGAACTTGACGCCTGCCCGCATCATGGCCCGGCAGCTTCTATTGACAGCGATGGGGTATATCATTTCGTCTGGTTCAGTAATGCACCACAAAAACACGGTCTGTTTTATGCACACACTTCCGATCATGGTCAGCATTTTTCCAGTGCATTGAATTTCGGAAACTTCAATGCACAGGCTACACACCCGAATGTACTCAGTCTAGGCAAACGCGTCTTTATCGTCTGGAAAGAGTTTGACGGCAAAAGCACCATTATCAACATGATGAACTCACTTGACTCAGGAGTGCATTGGACTGCGCCCAGTAAAATTGCCGACACCACCGATGCCTCGGATCATCCGTGGCTAATCAACGATTCAAAGCATGCCTATCTCTCATGGAACACACTTTCCGAAGGCTACAGGTTGATCGAACTGGCGGAGCAGGTGCCATGAAGTATCTGTATACGTTATTGTTATGCCTATATGCTGTTTGCACGCTTGCGGCACAGGACACTAAGCCTTTTGTGCAAGGTAGCCTACAATCCATCCTTTCGACACATCAGGGTAAACCGTTCATCCTGGCACTATGGTCGCTAGATTGCAGCCACTGCCGCGATGATCTGGCACTGCTGGGCAAGCTTCACCAGAGTCACGCCGAAGTGGAAGTGGTGCTGGTGGCAACGGACACACCGGCACGACATGAAGAGATCGAAGCTGTACGCAAAACTTACCGCCTGAAACACCTCGAATCGTGGGTATATGCCGACACTTTTACCGAACGGTTGCGTTACGAAATCGACCCGCAATGGTATGGAGAACTGCCACGCACCTATTTTTTTGATGCTGCCGGTCATGCTCTCGCAATCAGCGGGAAATTTAACCGCACTCAGCTCATGCACTGGATACGTGAAATAGCCAAGATAAACCCAAGTTTAGGTGCAGGTAATTTACCGGTACTGGCAGACGTAGCGAAAGTCCTGAATGTTTGAATCGGTGCGGGCTTTAAAGTCTGAGCAGTGCTTCGGGCTTTGTTTCATGCTGTTATTGCACGGTGCGGCATTTTACGGACTATGGCGATATCGGATTCTGCCTACTTCTGAGGAAACGCTCACGCTGATGGTTAAGTTTATCAGCCCACTGCAACCGTAACAGCCTCATATGCCAATTCCGCCCCAGCTAGTTCCGCCTAGGCTAGTTGAAAATGCAGTGGAACTGCCACTATCGCAATTAGTGATTGCTTCGCCATTGCCCTTGCCCACAGTGACCGATGCACTTCCACAAACACAAATGCCACTGGTCGAGCCACAGCAGGTAGAGTTATCAAGTGAGTTATCGGTGATCTGCCTTGAACGTTCCGCACCCGAATATCCTTGCTTATCCAAGCGCAGGAATGAACAGAGCAAGGTGTTGTTGCGGGTCGAATTTGGTGAGGACGGACAGGTACTCAATGCAGAGGAAAAAATGGGCTCCGGTTTTAAGCGGCTCGATGATGCAGCCTTGAATACGGTAAAGAACTAGCGCTGCAATCCGACGGTACGCAATGGTGTTGCGCTGCGTGCCGTAGCTTTGCAGCTATTCAATTTTATTTTGGAGGGAAGCTGATGGAAAAGGATTTTGGTTTTGCGTATTTTATTTTGCAGTGCGATACGATGGGTAAAGGGGTGCTAGTTTTGTTACTGATACTGTCAGTCGCTTCCTGGTATTTGATTGTGACCAAGGCCATCGCCAACATCTGAGCGCGTAAACGTGCTGATGCGTTCCTGAAACAGTTCTGGAGTGAGACTTATTTGCTGGCTATGAAATTGGCGCAGAGTGGGAATCCAGAAACAAATGCATTCGCAGATTTGGCGCGTCATGCATTGTGGGTAGGCAACGGTCATCTGCGTAGGGCGGAAACACTGTTGGCGGCGGGCGGTATGTCCGAATATCTGGCCCGTGTGTTGCGTAACTGCATTCAAGAAATTCTGCGTAGTTCTCGGGGCAATCAATGCTGACTTAAATTAATTTAATCCATGCGTTTTAATATCTACCGCTATTTCCGCTACTAGTAGCGGAAATAGCAGGAATATCAGCATAGTTGTTTGAAAATTATTAGTCACGACTGGATGAGGGTAGCAGTCCCAGCTTGCAGGCAGCGAAATTCTAGTGGCGAAAGTCGTACATCCAAGCGACTGATGCTGGAGAAACACAGGCAACCAAGCGAATTAATTTATCCAATACAGTCACGCCTACTATCGTAAATTCCGATCCCCTGCTTCCTGGATCGCGATTCTAGATAATCTCAGTCATATATTACTTATATGTAATCAGACTGATTACTTTGATCATTAATCAATAAATTTACTTAAAGGAGTCATCATGCAAGCAATACAAGAATTTTCCATACAGGAACCCACCGGAGCTGGACTTGAATGTCCCAATTGTGGATCAAGGCGTATCGGTAGCCGAAATCATGGCAGAAAAACTGGAGGAGCACTTGGTGCAGTGGCTGGCGGTGCCGCAGGTGCAGCGGGTGCAATGAGTGGAGCTGAGCTTGGCGCAACAGCCGGAATGGTAGCTGGGCCAGTTGGTGCCGCTATTGGTGGACTCTTCGGCGCTCTGATGGGTGGACTGATCGGTGGCAGTGCTGGCTGTGCTGTTGGGTCAAAGATGGGTTCTGTCGTTGATGATAATTTACTGGATAATTATCAATGTCTTGAATGTGGCTACACATTCAGCAGCTAATCGTCCATGATTGCACTCATCAATCATCTATTCCTCACATAGCAGGCAATTTTCGTCGCACCCGCACCGTCCCAAAAACTTCATGCATGACCTTATATAGGCTGGCTTTACTCAGCGGCTTTGTCACGCGCATTCAATACGAAAGGAAATACATCATGGCTCACGAATTAGCCGGACTTTAACACCAAAAACAGTAATACTGTTTATTTCAAATTCAATTTAATTGTACGAAATTGAGTCCTTCCGCGCGCTGTCCGACGAGCTGTACCGCCACCTGACGGAGGAGCAGCTGTACCGCATCGACCACTAC
>CAIRBC010000100.1 GCA_903876685.1 uncultured Nitrosomonadales bacterium
AAAATCATCACTGCCCTTACCGGTCTATTCTTGTCTTCTGCGGCCTTTGCTGGGACATCGCTCGTCGAAACAAACAACTGGGAAAAAATGATACAACTCAAACTTGAAAAGCAAAAGGCTGCTGAGGCCAAAAAGTACGCTCAAATAATTGAATTTGCAGGAAACCGGCAAGGCGAACTGACCAAGACCAGGCAAACATTAACCCAAACTCATAAAAATTTAAGCGACATCAAGGCTAAAGTAGAAGCTTCCAACAGTAGAGCAACAGCCGAGGATTTCAAAAAATTCAGTCTGGCTTCCCAGGACTATTCCAACGCCAGAAAAGCCTTCATCGGTTTACAGAAGGATATACTTTCCAAAGCCAATATTTCAACCAAGGATAGACCTTCCTATTTAGTGAGTGATGGCGTACAGCATGTTGCCGAACGTGTCACCTATTCCGCAACCACCGTTGCTACCCGCTAAAAAAACGCCCCGGAGATTATTCGGGGCTACATTTCATCTTGCACGGGTTAGTATTTGCTCGGCTAATCTTTTAGAAATTGGCTCAATAACCTGTAAGATGCGCTTGCGCACCACTTGTTAGGTGCGCAAGCGCACCCTACTCAATGTCAACTACCGCCCGGCTAAACCAGTTCAGGTCTCTTCCTTCGATTTACGCTGCACGGTCTTGGGATCACAGGTGATGGGTCGATAGATTTCGACCCGGTCGCCATCTGCCAATACCGCATCCAGTTTGCTAACCTTGCCGTATACACCAATTTTTTGCGTTTCAAGGTTGATTTCCGGAAACTGTTTAAGAATCCCGGAGCGTTCGATAGCGTCCTTGATGGTCGCTCCTTCAGCGACCTCTACATCCATCCACACCTGACGTTGTGGCAATGCATAAGCGAGTCCGATTTTCATGTTCTATTCCTTATGCAGCGCTATGTGCGCCACCCATCTGGATAGCCTTGCCGGCTCTGACATCCAGCATACGCTTGCCGACCACCAGTAAACCAGTCACCAGGAAGCCACCAGGCGGCAGAATCATCATCAACACGCCCTTGTCAGACGCCATCAATTGCATTTCCATGAATTTGAAAGCCGGACCCAGTAGTAAAGAAGCATCAGAAAACAGCGTGCCTGAACCGGTGATTTCACGAACGGCGCCGATTGCGGTCAGTGCCAGTGTGAATCCCGCTCCCATGAACAGACCATCCATGAACGAAGGCAATACCGGCTCCTTGGCTGCAAAGGCTTCGAGTCTGGCCAGCGGCAGGCAATTAGAGACGATCAGCGGAATGAACAGACCTAGCACCTTGTATAGCTCATGCATCCAGGCATTCATGCACAGATCCACTAGCGTCACCATCGATGCAACGATCAGGATGAAAACCGGAATTCGCACCTCCTGGGTAATTCGGCTACGAAAAAGAGAGACCAGCAGACTGCTGGCCGCCATCACCACCGCCGTTGCCAGACCCATACCCAGACCGTTGGTCGCACTATTGGTCATCGCCATCGTCGGACACATGCCCAGCAACATCGCCAGTACACCATTATTGTCCCACAGACCATCACGAACGATTGTTTTGTATTCAGCAGTCATTTAATGTTCCTCCTTTGCAGACGCCTTGGGGGCGCCGAAGTCAATCATTTGCTCCTTATTGGCAGCATAAAATTCCAAGCCCTTCTTGATAGCGCCTACCACGCCACGCGGCGTGATGGTAGCACCGGCAAACTGGTCAAATTGACCGCCATCCTTCTTGACCTTCCACTTTTCAACCGGTGGATTGCCGAGCGAAAGTCCGGAAAAACGTAGTATCCAGTCGCCCTTCTTGGCATCAATTTTATCGCCCAGACCGGGGGTCTCCTTGTGTGCCAAAGCCCTAACCCCGAGGATTTTACCCGTCGCATCAATGCCCAGCATCAGCTTGATTTCGCCACCATACCCCGAACCAAATATCTCATAGGCCAGACCGGTAATTTGACCTTCTTTGGTCGCACGATACACGGTAATTTCCTTGCCATGCTCATTTTTCATGACGATCGCATCTTTCACCAGATTATTGTCATGCAGCGTGGTTGGAATCACCTGGCTCAGCGAATTCAACCGATCTTCGAGAGCACGAGCCGATATATCCTTGGCGGTGAGCATATCGGTGACCGCGAGCAACGCGCCAAACCCCAGGCAAAATACACCCAGAATCAACCCGTGTGACAGCATGTGCTGTTGTTTCATAATTTACCCCCCGAAAGCGGCAGCGGCTCTCCCTTGCTGGTGCGACCAAACATCCGGGGACGCGTATATTGATCAATAATCGGCGACAAGCCATTCATCAGCAGCACTGCGAAAGCCACCCCTTCAGGATAACCGGCAAAATTTCGGATCAGCCAGATCAGCAACCCGCAACCGACCCCAAACACCAGCTGTCCCTTCTTGGAAACCGGTGAAGTGACATAATCTGTCGCGATAAAAAATGCACCCAGAAAAGTCGCCCCGGAAAACAAATGAAACAGGCCTGAGGCGTAATGTGCCGGATCAACCAGATTGAAGATCGAGGCAATCAAAAATAACGACCCCATCACCGAAAGCGGAATATGCCAGGAAATGATGCGCTTATACATCAGGAACAGACCGCCTAACAGGATCAGTATCGCCGAGGTTTCTCCCAGACTGCCTGCACGATAGCCCATCATCCGATCCATTAGATCCGGCACCTGAGCCATCGACTGTGTCACCGGTATGCCACGACTCAATTCAGTCTTGACATAGCCCAGTGCTGAGGCAGAGCTCATGGTATCCGGCATATTCCCGCCAAATGTAATCGCAAAGGCTTCAACCAGACCCGGTGCTCCGGCACTAAACAAGGGATGCGGCAACACCCAGGCAGTCATCGCGACCGGAAAGGAAACCAGCAGCACCGTCCGTCCGACCATCGCCGGGTTGAAGACATTCTGACCCAACCCGCCAAAAGGATGCTTCGCCAGCGCAATCGCAAACACGGCAGCCAGTACCCCTACCCACCAGGGTGCCCAGGGCGGCAGGCTCATTGCCAACAACCAACCAGTCAGTAGCGCAGAGTAATCACTCAAAGTCTGTTTCACTGGCCGGTCGGCAAGTGACAAACAGCCGGCCTCAACCGCGACGCAAGCACCAATCGTGATACAGAATAACAGGATCGCCGGCCAGCCAAACAGATACAGATTGAACAGGGTAGCCGGCATTAAGGCCAGTAACACCGTAAACATGGTTTTCTGGACGGTGTTATAGGAATGGGTGAAAGGACCGCTCCTCTTGATACTGTTCATGCGCTAACCTTTTCTTCGGCAGTAGCTGACTGTGCAGCCGGTTTACGCGCAGCCAGTGCAGCACGTTTCGCTTCTGCTGCTTTTTCCAGGCGAATGGTGCGCACCTCGGCCAGCGACTTGATGCGGTCACTCTTGCGGGTTTCCGCGTCCAGATCACGCAACACACCCTTGGCATAGTTAAAGTAATGTACCAACGGAATATGTGAAGGGCAGGCCCAGGAGCAACTACCGCAGGATACGCAGTCCATCACACCCAGTTTCGCCGAAACATCCAGTTTGTCCTTCTTGATGAAGGCAGCCATGTCCAGCGGTGACAAACCACAAGGGCAAATGGTGACACAAGTGCCACAACGGATACAGGGACTGGTAGGTTTATCATTTATTTCCTCAGCCGTCAAAGCCAGTATCCCGGAAGTACCCTTGACCACTGGCGCTTCCAGACTGGACAACGGCTGACCCATCATCGGCCCGCCGTTGACTATGCTCTCGGGGCGAGCCACAAAACCGCCGCAAAAATCAATCAAATCAGTTACCCTGGCACCGATCGGCGTCAGAATATTATTCGGAGTGCGGATAGCAGCACCGCTCACCGTAACGACTCTGGCAAGCAACGGGCGGCCAAAACGAACCGCATGATGCACCGCACGGGTAGTGGCGACGTTATGTACCACAATGCCGAGATCGGCGGTGAGTTTACGCGCAGGGGTTTCAAGCCCGGTGATTGCCTGTACCAGATGACGCTCCGAACCCATCGGATATTGCACCGGTACGGTGAACACTTCTATCATGGGAAAGGCCGCCGCCGCACGGGTCATAATCTCCGCCGCCTGCGGCTTGTTCTCTTCTATGCCAATGACGATTCTGGGGGTACCCAGCGCGCGTGCCATAATACGGGCACCGTCAATGATTTCATCCGCATACTCGCGCATCAGCCGGTCATCGCAGGTCAGATAAGGTTCACATTCCGCACCATTCAGCAACAAGGTATCGAGCTTTTTCTGCGCACCCAGACCGAGTTTGACCGCAGCGGGAAAGGCAGCACCGCCCATCCCGACGATACCGGATTGCGCGACACGAGCACGTAACTCGGCTGGATCGGTAACGAAGGGATCTTCGATCGACGGTGGCAACTCACCCCATTCGTCAAGTCCGTCTGCCTCAATAATGATCGTGGTTTGCGGCAAGCCGGAAGGATGCGGCGCCGGTACTTCGGTAATCGCCTTGATGGTTCCAGAAGTGGAGGCATGCTGCGGCGCCGATACCGCCCCCTGACTTCTTGCGATCATCTGGCCTTTCTTGACCCGGTCGCCTTCCTTGACCAGCACTTCAGCGGGGGCACCTATATGCTGTTGCAGCGGAATATACAGCGAATGCGGCATCGGTAGCACCACAATGGCTTTTTCACTAGCCAGCTCCTTGCGGTATTCGGGATGTATGCCGCCGCGTATCGGATATAATTTCATTGTTAACGACTCCTAATGCGCATGCGCGACGGGTTCTACTTCAGGTTTCTGCCAATGCCAGTTGGCCAGGGTGACTTTCACCGGCACCATCGCAATCGCATCGGTGGGGCAAACCTTCTCGCATTTGGCACAGCCATGACAAGCTTCGACGATGATGGTATGCATCAGCTTGTTTGCACCCATGATGGCATCGGTCGAACACTCCCGGATGCAACGCGTGCAACCGATACACAAATCCTCGACGATGAAAGCATGCTCGGGACCTTTTTCTTCGTGCCCGGAGAGGTCAGCCTTGACACCCAACTTCTTGGCCAGCACTTCGATCACCGCTTTGCCGCCGGGTGCGCACAAGGTGATATCCGCTTCACCCTTGGCGAGTGCCGCCGCATACTGACTACAACCGACAAAACCGCATTGACCGCACTGTGAACCCGGCAACAATTCCTTCAGTTCTTCTTCCAGCGGATTCTCTTCCACGGCCAGAAAGCGCGCCGCAGCGCCAAGCAGACCACCCAGAACGACACCCATTACAGTCAGACTACCGATAGCGACAAACATGATCCCTCCCTTTTAACCTGCACTCATTCCAGAAAAACCCATGAAAGCCAGCGCAAGCAGGCTGGCGACGATAAAACCAATGGGCGGGCCTGCAAACATTCGGGGAATCTCGGCAAGTGCCAAGCGTTCTCTCAAACCGGCAAACATCACCATCACCAAGCTATAGCCGATCGAAGAAGCAAAGGCAAACAACGTAGCACCAATAAAATTCATCCTGCCTTCGACCAGCAACAACGCGACACCCAGCACCGCACAGTTAGTGGTGATCAAGGGCAGATAAATACCCAGCATCTGAAACAGCGGCGGCGATACCTTGCGCACGATCAATTCGGTGAACTGCACCGCTGCCGCGATAATCAGGATAAAAGTGACCGTGCGCAAATAGCCCAGACTGTAAGGTTGCAGCAAGAACGCTTCTACCCCCCAATCCAGCATCGACGAAACCGTAATCACGAAGGTAGTCGCCATACCCATCCCTACGGCGGTATCGATACGGGTTGTCACCCCCATGAAGGAACACAAACCCAGGAAACGTGCCAGGATGACGTTGTTAACCAGTGCTGCACTAATCATTAACAGTACATATTCTTTCATATTGATATCCTACTCTACACTGCACGATTCACCGGGCGCTGCCCGGCGAATAAAACGAGGAGCAAGTTCACCCCTGACCAAAAGACGGGCGGCAACCAGGCGCGCAAGCCAGAGTCCTGCTGCCAGACCCGCAAACATCGATGCCATGGTGATCAGATCGCTGCCTGCCCACCATTGAGCCAGAGCTCCAGCACCCAGAAGGGTACACAGCGGTATCGCATAGGCGGTGATCGATGCCTTAATCAAGGCATTCTCGCGTATCCCCACCACCACCCGCTCGCCCGGCCTGAGATTAAAATCGTTGACGATCTGAAAACGACGCGCTTCCAAGCGACTGGCAATGGTACCCATCCCTTTGGCACCGCACACCGATGAAGAAGCACAACCGCCACAACTGGAAGTCTGCTCCGGCACTAGCCAGGCCTTGTTACCCTCGAGTGCGACCACCTGTGCAAACCCCTCAAGAGGCTCCGCTGCACGATAATCCAGATTCAGAGACTGAGTCATTATCATGCCTCCTGTTGAGGCCATGGGAAGAAACCAGAAAACGAAAACTGCATCCGGAATATTTTTCCAGAACTGTCGCGACTAGCGTCGCTCCTACAGTTTATTAAGGATGATTCAATGCTTTTAAGGATTTTGAAACGTCCAATAATCGACGATTTATTCATAAAATCATTATCAAAAATTCTCGCTGCTGCAATTCCTGAAGGTCTGAGATTGAAACTCAGTGCTCTTGGTACTGTCAAATACTGCCTGCATAATACCACATAAATCAGCGCAATAAAGGGTACAAATACCAAGACCAAAGCATAACTTAAATTCAATTCAAAATCCAGTTACCTTGAGGCGCGGGCGCCAGACGCCCGCGCAACCAGTTAGTTTGATTCCTGATAGTGTGCTTCCAGCAACTTCGCTTGAGCCGCCGCCAGACGCGCGATAGGAACTCGCGGACCGGAACAGGAAACATAGTTCAAGCCTATCTTATGGCAGAAACGAATAGAAGTCGGGTCACCGCCATGTTCGCCACAAATACCCATTTTCAGCTCGGGATTGGTCTTGCGGCCTTTTTCCACCGCCATGATCATCAACTGTCCCACGCCCCTGATGTCCAGCACTTCAAAGGGGTTATGTTCCAGTATCCCGGTTTCGTTATAAGCCGGCAGGAATTTATTTTCTGCATCTTCACGACTAAAGGAGAAAGTAGCCTGGGTCAGATCGTTGGTACCGAAGGAGAAAAACTCGGCGATTTCCGCCAGACGACCGGCGCGTACACAGGCACGTACCACTTCCAGCATCGAGCCGAATTTGAACTGCACCGTGATGCCATGAGTCGCATTGACCTTCTCGCGTATCGCCTGTACATAGCTGTGAATACGCTTGAGTTCTTCCACGGTAGCCACTTGCGGCACCATGATTTCGGGATAAATTTCCACCCCTTCCTTGGCGCACAGGGCTGCCGCTTCCAGAATCGCCTGTATCTGCATCGAGTAAATTTCAGGATAGGTAATCCCCAGACGCACGCCGCGATGACCCAGCATCGGATTGACTTCAGCCAGCGCCCTGACTTTTTTCAGGATGATTTCCTTACGCTTGATCACATCCTCTTCCATATGCGACTCCTTGAAGTCGGCAAGGCCGCCCATCAATTTTGTCAGTCCATCGGCATATTGCTGATAAAGCTTTGGATTAAGCATCTTCAACGTATCAGGCAACTCTTCCAGGCCATTGATGGTATCGCGCAACTGGTGCAAATGGGCGATTTCCAATTCGAGCTGAGCTGCCGTCGGCAGAAATTCATGCATCGGTGGATCCAGCAGACGCACCGTGACCGGCAAGCCCTTCATTGCCTTGAAGATACCCTTGAAGTCGGCGCGCTGAATCGGCAACAGTCGATCCAGTGCATTCTGGCGATCTTCAGGAGTTTCGGCCAGGATCATTTCCTGCACGATCGGCAGACGGTCGGTGCTGTTGAACATCCGCTCGGTACGGCATAGTCCGATGCCCATCGCGCCAAACTCTCTGGCACGCATCGCGTCATGCGGGGTATCGGCATTCGCCATCACCTTGAGACGAGCAATCTCATCCGCCCAGTCCAGCAAGGTATTCATTTCCGCTGAAAACTCCGCCTCTACCGTTGGCACTTCGCCAGCGTAAACGTGACCGGAACCACCGTCGATGGTGATGATATCGCCTTCATGCAAGGTGGTTTCACCAATCTGCGCCGAGCGTGAAATATCGTTGATCACGATCTGCTCGCAACCTGACACACAAGGCTTGCCCATGCCGCGCGCCACCACCGCCGCGTGGGAGGTCTTGCCGCCACGACTGGTCAAGATACCCTGTGCCTGGAAGAAGCCATGAATATCTTCAGGCTTGGTTTCTTCCCGAACCAGGATGATTTTTTCACCCTTGCGACCACGTTCTTCAGCGGTATCTGCATCAAACACGATCTTACCGGAGGCGGCACCCGGAGAAGCAGGCAAGCCCTGTGCCAGCGACTTTCCATGAAAATTCGGCGCGAGTTGCGGAACCAGCAACTGTTCCAGAATAGCAGGCTCGACGCGCAGCAAGGAACGCTCCTTGGTAATCAACCCTTCCTGGAACATTTCCACGGAAGTGCGCACCATACCGCGCGCATTCATCTTGCCGTTGCGCGTTTGCAAACAGTACAAGATGCCCTTTTCGATGGTGAACTCAAAATCCTGTACTTCGTGGTAATGCGACTCAAGCCGGTTACGCAACGCCATCAACTGATGAAATATCGACGGCATTTCCTGTTCCATTTCGGCAATGGCCTTGGGGGTGCGGATACCCGCTACCACATCCTCGCCTTGCGCATTGACCAGATATTCGCCATAGATATGATTCTCGCCAGTACCCGGATTGCGCGTAAAGCCCACACCGGTTCCCGAATCATTGCCCATATTACCGAACACCATGGTGCAAACGCTCACCGCCGTGCCGTTAGCCTGATCCTTGGTGATTTTAAACTGTCTGCGATAATCAACCGCACGTTTGCCCATCCAGGAGCCGAATACCGCTCCAACCGCAATTTCCAGCTGTTCAAAAGGATCTGAAGGAAAAGGCCGACCACTCTGACGTTGCACGATGGCAAGAAACTCGCCAACCAGTTCCTTGAGATGGTCTACATTCAAATCCAGATCCTGAGGCGCGCCATATTTACGTTTGATGGCAGTCATACGCTCATCAAAATGTTCATCATGGATATTCAGGGCAATTTTGCCGAACAATTGAATGAAACGACGATAGGTGTCATAGGCAAAGCGTTCGTTGCCAGTCTGTTTGATCAAACCTTGCAGCGAAGTGGCATTAAGACCCAGGTTGAGTATGGTATCCATCATGCCAGGCATGGACATCGAAGAACCGGAACGTACCGACACCAGCAAAGGATTCTCTGCACTACCAAAACCCTTACCCGTTTTCTTTTCCAGTGCATGCATATAAGACTTGATGGTCCCCATCAAACCATCCGGCAACTTGTTTTTTTCCAGGTATGCATTGCAGGCATCGGTACTGATGGTAAAACCGGGTGGAACATTCAGACCGATCTGCGTCATTTCACACAGATTTGCGCCCTTGCCGCCCAACAGCATCTTGTTCTTGCCATCACCCTCTTCAAATTCATAAACGTATTTAATAGTCATAATATCTCCGGTTCATTATTTGCATATAAACGTATTTTGCGCTGCCCTGCATACCCTGATATTCAGGTGGGCAAGCCCACCTGCCATGCATTGGTCGATCCCTACTTACTGCCCCCTGCCAACATTTCATAAGTCGCATAATGCTTCTGCAACTCCTTGTCATACATTTCCACCGTGACACCATTATCGTCATCCATATGTTTCAACAAACCACGGAAACGCGTTTCGTTATCGATGAACTCACGATAGGAAATGCTAGGCTTCGCCGAATCCATCACCAGCGGACTCTTGCCTTCCGCTTCGCGACGCGGATCATAGCGGAACAGCGGCCAGTGACCGACATTAACGGCCAACTCCTGCTGTTTGTGTTGCTGGGACAGATCATAGCCATGCTCGACGCAAGGCGCATAAGCAATAATCAGCGACGGGCCATCGAAAGACTCCGCCTCCAAAAAGGTCTTCAAGGTCTGAGTATCCTTCGCACCATAGGCGACCTGGGCGACATAAACATGACCATAACTCATGGCGATTTGTCCCAGATCCTTCTTGCCGGTAGGCTTGCCGCCCGCCGCAAATTTCGCCATCGCACCGCGCGGCGTCGCCTTGGAACACTGCCCGCCGGTATTGGAATAGACTTCAGTATCCAGCACCAGCATATTGACATTACGCCCCGAGGCCAGCACATGATCCAGGCCGCCGAAACCGATGTCATAAGCCCAACCATCGCCGCCAATAATCCAGATACTCTTCTTCACCAGATAATCGGCCAGTGTTTCCAGATCGCGTGCTACCGCGCTATCGATTTTGCAAAGCGCCTGACGTAAGGCCAAAATGCGCTCGCGCTGCGCAAAAATTCCCGCTTCGGTAGACTGATCCGCCTTGATTATCGCATCAACCAGTTCAACACCCACCTGATCCTGCAAGCTTTGCAGGATTTCTGTCGCCTGTTCAGCATGTTTGTCTACGCTGACACGGAAGCCTAGACCGAATTCGGCATTGTCCTCAAACAAGGAATTCGACCAGGCAGGACCGCGGCCTTCCTTGTTTTTGCTGTAAGGTGTCGTCGGCAGATTACCGCCATAAATGGAAGTACAACCAGTAGCATTGGCCACCAGCATACGGTCACCGAACAATTGGGTGGCCAGCTTGATATAGGGTGTTTCTCCGCAACCGACGCAGGCCGAAGAAAATTCGAACAAGGGTTGCATCATCATCGCACCCTTGATCGTCGAGGTGCGTAGCTTGGTGCGATCGAATTCGGGCAGATTGAGGAAATATTCGAAGTTCTCCTTTTCCTGCTCGCGTAGCGGCACTACATCGCGCATATTAAGCGCCTTGTAACTCTTGTCAGTCTTGGAAACCGCCGGACAAATGTCTACACACAGCGTACAACCGGTACAATCTTCCGGTGCAACCTGGTAGCTGACATGCATACCCTGTTCAAATTCCTTGCCCTTGATCTGAATATGCTTGAAGGTTGCAGGTGCATTGGTCGTCAGGGTTTCAGAAAACACCTTTGAACGAATCGCGGCATGCGGACAAACCAGCGCACACTTGCCGCAGTAGATGCAGAGTTCCTCATCCCATACCGGAATTTCCAGCGCCAGATTGCGCTTGTCCCACATGGCAGTACCGGTCGGCCAGGTGCCATCGGCCGGAAATACCGATACCGGCAACAACCCGCCGCGTCCAGCCATGATTTCGGCGGTGACACGCTTGACGAAATCTGGCGCAGCTGAGCCGACGGTATCCGGCATATCAATCACGCTGGTAGCCGTGGCAGGGATTTCCACCTGGTAGAGATTGGCAATGGTTTCATCGATTGCCTTCCAGTTGGCTTCAACAACCGCCATCCCCTTCTTTTTATATGACTTTTCTGCTGCACCCTTGATCTTTTCGATGGCCAAGTCGCTCGGCAATACCCCGGAAATGGCAAAGAAACAAGTCTGCATGATGGTATTGATGCGATTTCCCATCCCGGTCAACTTGGCGATGGCGTAGGCATCAATCACATAGAAATGGATCTTCTTGTCGATCAGCTGCTGTTGCATCTTGTGCGTCAGCAAATCCCATATCTTCTCTTTCGAGACCGGCGTGTTGACCAGAAACACGGCTCCCTCGGCGGCAGACTCCAGCATTTCATAACGCTCAAGGAATACCGGTTGATGACAGCCGATGAAATTCGCGTCGTTCTTGCCAATCAGATAGGGTGAATGTATTGCATGAGTGGAAAAGCGCAGGTGCGAGATGGTCGCAGCACCGGCTTTTTTGGAGTCATAGACAAAATATCCCTGACCATAAAGCTCGGTTTCCTCACCCATGATCTTGATGGTATTCTTGTTGGCACCCACCGTTCCATCCGAACCCAGACCATAGAACAGACAACGGTTCACGCCCTGCCCTGCCTGATTGCGGAAATTAACATCCCATTTCAGGCTGCTATGGGTCACATCATCATTGATACCAATCGTAAAATGATTCTTGGGCAGCGTATTTTTTAGTTCATCCAGCACACCCTTGATCATGCCCGGCGTAAATTCCTTGGAGGACAGGCCGTAACGCCCGCCCACCACACGCGGCATGACCTTGTAGCTGGCGGTGCCACCGGTAAAGGCTTCGGCAATCGAGGTCACCACATCCTTGTAGAGCGGTTCACCATCGGCACCCGGCTCCTTGGTGCGATCCAGTACGGCTATGCATTTCACCGTACCCGGAATCACCTTGAGCAATTCGGCCGCGACGAAGGGACGATACAGGCGTACCTTGATGATAGCCACTTTTTCA
This sequence comes from uncultured Nitrosomonadales bacterium, assembly GCA_903876685.1. Classification (GTDB taxonomy): domain Bacteria; phylum Pseudomonadota; class Gammaproteobacteria; order Burkholderiales; family Gallionellaceae; genus Gallionella. Next base: position 12,362 of record CAIRBC010000100.1, read on the forward strand.
CCCAGTGCCGTCAGATGCTCAACGGTTTCTTCTGCCGCATCGGCACCTGAACCCATCAGAATCAAGATACGCTCTGCGTCCGCCGCACCAAAATATTCATAAAGATGATATTGGCGACCCGTCAGGCTGGCAAATTTATCCATCGCCTTCTGCACGATGGCCGGCATGGCCTCGTAATATCGGTTGACCGACTCGCGCGCCTGAAAATAAACGTCCGGGTTTTGCGCAGTGCCGCGCAGTACCGGCTGATCAGGCGTCAGGGCACGGGCACGGTGCGCATGTACCAGCTTGTCATCAATCATCTCGCGCACCACTTCGATCGGCACCTGTTCCACTTTGGCGACTTCATGCGAAGTGCGGAAACCATCGAAAAAATGCAGGATGGGAATGCGCGCTTCAAGGGTGACCGCCTGTGCAATCAGCGCCATGTCCATCGCTTCCTGTACCGAATTGGAAGACAGAAAGGCGAAACCGGTAGAGCGTGCCGACATCACGTCGCTATGATCGCCAAAAATTGACAATCCCTGAGCGGCCAGTGACCGCGCCGCCACATGCATGACAAACGAGGTCAACTCGCCGGCGATCTTGTACATATTCGGGATCATTAACAACAACCCTTGCGAGGCAGTGAAGGTCGTCGTCAACGAACCGCTCTGCAACGCACCGTGCACCGTCCCGGCTGCACCTGCTTCGCTTTGCATGGTAATCACTTCAGGCACCGTGCCCCATAAATTCTGAAGGCCTTCTGCAGACCAGGCATCCGAATACTCACCCATAGGTGAAGAGGGGGTAATAGGATAAATTGCGATGACTTCATTGGTCAGGTGAGCAATATAGGCGGCAGCTTCGTTGCCATCCATCGTAACCATCTGTGCTTTATGCATCAATAACTCCTTCAATCATTAGTAGCCCGGTCACCGGGTGATAACTACAGGTTTAAAACAAAAAACTACTTACCGAAAAGGCCTAAAACCTTTTACAGCGAAATTCTGATGAAAATTGCACAGAAATTGTGCGTTGAGTGCCTGATAAACTACCCTCAACCTTTTGATGAAATTTGATTAATCAAATATTTTCAATAAATTACCTAATATAAAATGCATCCACCGATACCGTTATCAGCTCAAAACTTTGCAATTTTACACATCATTTTTCATTTTGTCTTCACCCCCGCGCAGGAACACCCTCAGCAAGGCTTAACTTGATGAAAAAAATTGGCTGGTGAGGCACAGCGTGCCCTAAGGCAGAAAAAATTCAACTGGAAACTGAATCATTGCTCAGGAAAATTCAAGATTCGGCGTGCGATTCAATAAGTCGGCGACCGCTTCCGCAGCCGGAACCTGCTGATAAAGGATACGGTAGACTGCCTCGCAAATCGGCATGGCTACACCCAACTGTAGCGCATATCGATGCACCTCTCGTACCGTATACACACCTTCGGCTACATGCCCAAGGCGACTGAGTATCTCGGGCAACTGATGCTGCCCGGCTAGCAACAAGCCCACCTGGCGATTGCGCGACAAATCGCCGGTACAGGTGAGTATCAAGTCGCCAGCGCCAGACAAACCGCCCAGCGTTTCAGGACGCCCGCCGAGCTTCAGACCAAGCCGTGTAATTTCGGCCAGTCCGCGTGTCAGCAAAGCAGCACGTGCATTCAAGCCCAGTCCCATGCCATCTGAAATACCGGCTGCGATCGCCATCACGTTTTTCACCGCACCGCCAACTTCCACCCCGATCACATCGGTACTGGCATAAAGTCGCAAGCGTGCATGATGCAGTGCTTGCGCCGTACTTCGAGCAAATATTTCGTCGCTAGACGCCAGCGTCAACGCACAAGGCAGACCACGCGCGACTTCCTGCGCGAAACTGGGTCCCGACAACACCCCGCAATGAAATTCCGGGGATAAAACTTGTGCTGCCACCTGATGCGGCAACAGCGAACTCTGTGCTTCAAAACCCTTGCATAGCCACAACACGTTGACGCATTGGCGATAAACAGCCAACTGTTGCAAAATCATCCGCAAGGCGGCTGAAGGCGCTGCGATAATGGCTAAATCGGCATTTTCCAGCGCGGCACAAAAATCAGCCTTTAATTCAATAGTTTCTGGTAGCGGTATCTCAGGAAGGTAACGATGATTACAACGCTCGGCGCGCATCGCAACCATTTGCGCACTATCGCGTGCCCACAGAGTCACCCGATGACTGGCAGCCAGACTGATAGCCAGTGCGGTACCCCAGGCTCCCGCACCAATAACGGTGATATTCATTGATCAAAAGTCAGAAGACTGGAGACAGAGAACAGATATGAATGCTCCGCAGCGCGGCACAATCCATAAATACCCTGCGCTATCCCCCTTCTGTCCTCTGCCCTCTGTGTTCTGTCCTCTAACATCTGTCCTCTGTCCTCTGTCCTCTGCCCTCTGCCCTCTGTCCTCTGCCCTCTGCCCTCTGTCCTCTGTCCTCTGTCCTCTGCCCTCTGTCCTCTGTCCTCTGTCCTCTGTCCTCTGTCCTCTGTCCTCTGTCCTCTGTCTTCTGACCTCTGACCTCTGACCTCTGACCTCTGACCTCTGACCTCTGACCTCTGTCCTCTGTCCTCTGTCCTCTGTCCTCTAACATCTGTCCTCTGTCCTCAGTCCTCTGTCCTCTGACATCTGTCCTCTGTCCTCTGTCCTCTGACCTCAGTCCCCCCATACCCCGCTGCGCTGCACATAACCGACATCCTTATCGAGATGGCGCACCTTGACCCAACCGGTGCCGGTCGATTCAAGCCGCTCCAAAGCTACTTGTTGTCGAACCTGAAACAACAGCGCCGCAGCCAAATCCGGCTCGGCGCGCACCTCCAGCAACGGTGTCAGGGCAAACACATAACGCTTGTTACTTAACGCGCGCTTTTCAACCCAAGACAACGCCCCCTTGCTGTCTCGCACCTTGACCCAGTTATTCAGCGTGACGACCTGTTCAAAGGGCATGTAACGATTAACCACAAAGAGTTTTTTGGCTTTGACCGAGGGTGCATCATAAAGCACGGCAACCTTCTCGGCCACCGACACATAATCAACCGCACAGGCCTCACCTGCACCTAACAGGCTGGCCAGTATGCATAAAATAGCCAGTCCGCGCCACACTGGGTAATGGGTCAAGGGCATACTGCTCAATGCGTGGTAGCCAACTGCTCCTGTTTGTGTTGCTGATAGAGCATGTCGAAATTGACCGGATTGAGCACCACCGGCGCAAAGCCAGCGCGCACCGCCGTGCTGGAAACCAGTTCACGCAAATACGGAAACAGGATGTTCGGGCACATGACCAGTAACACCGGTTCTATATCCTGTTCTGGAATATTGGTCAAACGAAAAATTCCTGCCTGCTTGGCTTCGATCAAAAACATCACTTTTTCGCCGAGCTTGGCGGTGACGGTATTGATAATGGTTACCTCATAAACATCCCCCTCGATCAGCGCAGTCTGCGAACTCAATTGTATGTCTATTTGCGGGCCTTCGCGCTCCAGAAAAATATTCGGTGCATGGGGTATCTCCAGTGACAGATCCTTTACATAAATTTTTTCAATATTGAATACGGGTTGATTATTTTCTGCTTCTGTCATGTTGCTTCCTCTGTCAATTTAAGCTGCTAAAAGTTGATCCAATTCACCGGCATGCTCGAGCGCCGAGAGCTCGTCAAAACCGCCCACATGGACACCGCCTATATAAATCTGCGGCACCGTCCGTCTACCAGTTTTCTCCATCATTGCTACACGCAATTCAGGCTGCAAATCTACACGTATTTTTTCTATCTGCTGCACCCCCTTACGTTTCAACAACTGTTCGGCACGCACACAATAAGGGCAGACTGCGGTGCAATACATCAGGACATTTCCCATTATTTCCTCAAAGGCAAGTTGGCTTTCTGCCAGGCAATAATGCCACCCGTCAGATTATAGACCTGGGTAAAACCACGCTTGCCCAACAAGGCGCTGGCAGAGGCTGAACGATTGCCACTGCGGCACAACACCACAATCGGACGTTCCTTATCCAAATCGTTAATTCGCTCTAAAAGCCTGGATAAAGGTATCGAAATCGAATGCAAAATATTTCCTGCCTTGTATTCAGCCTCGTCACGCACGTCCAGTATCAGTGCATTTTTATGATTGATGAGTTGCAAGGCGGCAGGGCAATCCACCTCTTTGATACCACGTATGCGGTTGCCAAACAAAGACCAGAGCAACATCAGTCCGCTGAACAAAGCAATGGTTATCGGTAATATGTTATTGGTAAGGAACTGCACGTAACGACTCCTATTTATTTTCGAGTGCGAATTCTAGCAGAGCTGAAAAATGTGCGGGATCTTTATCTGCCAATTCCCTCATTTGACTGATCGTTACCGGCAAATCCTCGCGATAGGAACGTTTCGCCTGTTTCATGAGGGTTTTAGCCTGCTCAAACTGTCCGTCCTGCGCCAGCAGCAAGGCATGGCGGTAAACCACCATACCAATCGGCGTAAAACGCATCACCCTGCCATTCAGCTCAAGCTTTTCCTTGAGATGATCCGGGTTGATCTCGATCATCGAACTGAGAAAAAGCTCTGAATAGGGCGCCAGCAAGGTTTTGCCGTGTAGCTCGACCATCCCTGAACGCATACGCTCAAAAGCGCTACGCTCGGACAGATTGCGTATCATCAATAGCCGTTCCAGTTGATGATAACCAACGCTAAACTGCATCAGGGTCACAAAACCCAACGCCAGCACTATCCCAATGGAAAGCCGCCCGACCAAACGCAGTTCCAGTCGATAACGCGTCACATCCAGCGCGCCAAGCAATACCGCCGCTACGGCAATAAAATAACTGTACCATAATGGATATTCAAGCAGACTATGCACCCCCAACACCCCCAAGGCGGCATAACCCCACCAATATTCAGCACCAGGCTTTTCAGCCACCCGATACAAGCCATACAGCCAGCTACCCAAAGCAAAAAATAACACCAGCAAGCCCGCAACGCCGGTTTCAGCAGCCAACTGAAAAACTAGGTTATGCGCATTATTGTACAAACCTACGAGATTGTTTGGCGGCAATTGGGGAAGCAACTGAAAATGCTGCCAGGCAAATTGCCCGAACCCGACCCCCAACCAGGGTGACTGGAAAAAAATCAACGACGCTTCATGCCACAAAAACAGGCGTATACCACCGCTTGCTTCATCAACCAAACGCTCCACGGTATTGTAATTACTGACAGCGCCCGCCATGAACGGCAACTGCACCAGCAAATGCATCAAGAAAAATCCAGCCAGTAGTGACTGACAATAGCGCAATAGTGGCCGCTGCAACGCATCCCGGCGCGTCCACCACCAGGCCAAAACGGTGATCAGCAACAAATATAACCAGGCGCTGCGTGAACCGCTAAGGGTCATCACCAACAACAGCGGTGCTGACAGCAATAGCACATAGCCCAGCTTTAAGCGAGGTTGCAACAAACCCAGGGAAACCAGACCCAGCGCGATATAATCAGCGTAATGATTAGGCTGAGCCATATTACCAAACACACCGGCACCTACCTTCATCACGATTACCGGACTAAGCGGGGTACTCCAGCGATAATGCTGTAAAATACCGATAATTGCGCCAAGTTCGGCGCCTGTCAGCAGAAAAATTGCCAGCACCAGTGCCATTTTATGCATGCCGAGGCAGTCGCGCAATCTCGCGCCCAGCATGATCAGCAAGCCGGCGAACAACAAATAAAGCACATACAGCATGACCTGATCAAAATAAACAATCATGCCCAGCGCGTATTGCAGCAAAATTACCCCAATCAACCCGACCGGCAACAGCACGATGCGTGGGATTTGCGGCTTCTGCCAATAGTCGCGCAATACCAACGGAAACAGCGCCAACACACCTAGCAATGCACTCCACCATTCTTGGTAGAAAGTGGTCAACGGATATTGATGACGATAATGCAGAAAAGGGAAAACCCACATCACGCCGACCAGAAACAGGCTGACATAAGTTAAATGCACACCCCGCGCATTCAGTTTCTGCATCCCGATGCCTAGCCGCGTTTCAAGCATAATCGTCCCAAAACCTTCATCAAAAAGGGTGTATTCTACTGGATTTTTCTAAAAATTTGCGTCACATAGCACACCATGACAACCCGTATCAACTGAGTTAACTGAAAATACCAGTCCTAATGGGTGCAAAAAACCTCTCGCATCATCCCGATCAACTTCAAGGTACGTAAATCGTCAATCCGGTAGTACACCCGGTTTGCATCCTTGCGCGTCGCCAGCACATGCTTGGCACGCAAAATCGCCAGATGTTGCGAAACATTGCTCTGCGAAGTGCCGACTTGTTCCACAAGATCCTGCACATTGACTTCCTGATCCCCCAATACGCACAATATCTTCAGACGCAACGGATGCGCGATCGCCTTGATCGCCTGAGCGGCCTGCTGGATGTCTTCTTCCCTGTCTATCAATTTATTTACCATCATCTTAACCTGCCAAGTCACACAACACTTAATAACTGCCTCAGTGCCGAAATTTTTCAAGATTCATTGAAGCTAAAATACAATATACACAATGGTTGCATTTCTACAGCCAAAATCAGCTAAAATATAAATTCAAACAACCACAGCCAATTATATTCTACATCAATGAAACCTACCCCTGTTTTGCTGCTTATACTGGATGGCTACGGTTACCGCGAAGATAAAGACTTTAATGCGGTACTGGCGGCCAAAAAACCCAATCTGGACGCGTTATGGCGTGCTTATCCGCACACCCTGATCAACGCTTCGGAGAAATTTGTCGGTCTGCCGACGGGACAGATGGGCAATTCCGAAGTTGGCCATCTCAACATTGGCGCAGGAAGGGTAGTGTATCAGGACTTGAGCCGCGTCGATGTCGCTATCGAGGAGGGTAGTTTCTATACCAACCCGGCTTTGAGCGAGGCTGTCACCCTAGCCAGACAAAATGACAGCGCGCTGCATATCATGGGTCTGCTATCCGCCGGGGGCGTACATAGCCACGAAAACCATATTTTTGCCATGCTGGAAATGGCGGCCAAGGCCGGTTTGAAAAAAATATTTTTACACGCTTTTCTGGATGGTCGAGACACCCCCCCCAGAAGTGCAGGGTCGTCATTACTCGTGTTACAACAAAAATGTGATGCCCTCGGTGTAGGACAAATTGCCAGCGTGGTCGGTCGATTTTACGCAATGGATAGGGACAACCGCTGGGAAAGGGTTCAGCCCGCCTATGAATTGCTCACTCAAGGAGTGGCTGAGTTTAGCGCAAAAGATGCCTTATCCGCACTGGAACAGGCGTATGCACGCGACGAATCAGACGAATTTGTCAAGCCCACCGTTATTTTTCCTGCAGGCATGCAAACTAACGATGTGGTGATATTCATGAATTTTCGCGCAGACCGTGCCCGGGAAATCACCCGCGCGCTGACTGACGAAAATTTTAGCGGCTTCAAGCGCGCTTATTTCCCCAGACTCGCCAGTTTTGTTTCACTAAGCAGCTATGGTGAGGATTTTCAACTGCCTTGTGCCTATAGGGCAGAAGCCATCCACAATGGTTTCGGCGAATATTTATCCAGTTTGGGTCTGAATCAATTACGCATTGCGGAAACAGAAAAATATGCGCATGTCACCTATTTTTTCAATGGCGGCAGAGAACAACCCTATACCGGCGAAGACCGTATGCTCGTCCCCTCCCCTAAAGTGACGACTTATGACCTTAAACCGGAAATGAGCGCACCTGAAGTGACCGACAAACTGGAAGCGGCAATCCAGAGCCGTCACTATGACGCAATTATCTGCAACTACGCCAACGGCGATATGGTGGGACATACCGGCAACCTGGACGCAGCCACCCGCGCCATCGAGGTACTGGATAACTGTGTGGGTCGCGTGGTCAAGGCGATGCAGGCCATCGGTGGTGAAGTTTTGATTACCGCTGATCACGGCAATGCCGAACAGATGCGAGACCTCGATACCGGACAGGCACATACGGCGCACACTTTAAATCCGGTGCCTTTGCTGTATATTGGGCACAAAGGCAAACTGTCCCAAGGGGGTTCGCTGCGCGATCTCGCCCCGAGTCTGCTGGCCATGATGGCGCTACCGCAACCGGCAGAAATGACCGGACATAGTCTAATCGAGAGGACAGAAGACTGAAGACTGAGGACAGAGTGTTGTGGCGCCAGTTCTTTTTTATAGGTACTGTTTTTTGCCTGCTGTCTTGCTGTAATTTTGCTTATGCCGACAAACAGGAAGAGCTGAAAAACCTGCGTAAACGCATCATCGCAATGCAGCATGAGATGGACAAGACCAGCGAATCAAAATCTGGCGCAGCCGATGCGTTGCGTGAATCGGAACAGGCCATCAGCGATAAAAACCGCAAACTTGCAGAACTGGCCAAACAACTATCCAATGCCGATAAAAATCTTGATCAACTTCATGCACAGGAACATCGACTCAGCGAAAAAATGGCTGAACAACGATTACAGCTGGGCAAATTGCTCTACCAGCAATACCGTAGCGGCAAGCAGGAGTATTTAAAATTGCTACTCAACAGTCACGACCCCAATCAGGCATTCCGCGATTTGCAGTACTTTAAATATATTGCAAGAAGCCGTGCCGCCTGGCTCAGCGCCTTGCATGATGATTATGACGCACTGAAGGCCGTCAGTGCAGCTGCACAAGTACAACATACCGAACTGAATTCGCTGCGCCTGGAACAAGCTACAGAAAAGAAAGCCTTGTTAAAAGAACAAGCTGCCAAACAAAAGCTGTTGGGCAGCATTTCCATGCAATTGCGTATGCAACGTCGCGAGATCAACCGGTTGCAACACAACGAGAACCATTTGGCTCTATTGATCGAAAAGCTGACGAAAATACTCGCGGAGCCTAAATCAAAATCACTATTCCACAATGACAACCTGCCTGACAACAGTTTTGATGGCAGTCCCTTCGAGCAACTCAAAGGACGACTTGCCTTACCGGTTAAAGGCGAGGTTAGCAACCAATTCGGCACACCCAGACCGGACAGTACCGTGCTTTGGAAGGGCATATTCCTGAAAACTTCAACTGGAATTGCCGTTAAAGTAGTGGCGGCCGGGCGTGTGGTATTCTCTGACTGGCTGCGCGGCTTCGGCAACCTGCTGATCGTCGATCACGGCAAGGGTTATATGAGCCTGTATGGCAACAATGAGACACTTTATAAACAAGTGGGCGATGAACTTCATGGCGGCGATATCATCGCTTCTGTCGGTAACAGCGGCGGAAATGAAGAATCCGGTTTATACTTTGAGCTGCGGCATGAAAGCCTTCCGCTCAATCCGATGAAATGGCTGGCTAAAAAATAACATTGAGGAAATCTATGCGTTTTCTGGAAAAAACAGGTTTAGTAAGTTTGGGACTCATTGCTGGCGTTTCGATCAGCCTGCATTTCGCTGCGGTTGCGGAAAAGGAAGCGTTAGTCACTTCCTTGCCCGTTGAAGAGTTGCGTGCCTTCACTGAAGTGTTTGGCCGCATCAAAAGCGACTATGTAGAACCCGTCACCGACAAAAAACTCATCACCGAAGCGATAAATGGCATGTTAAGCGGTCTGGATCCGCATTCTGCCTATCTGGACATGGAAGCCTTCAAGGAACTGCAGGTTGGCACGCAAGGTGAATTCGGCGGACTCGGCATTGAAGTCGGCATGGAAGACGGCCTGGTAAAAGTAGTCTCGCCTATAGAAGACTCCCCTGCTTTTATAGCCGGTATCAAGAGCGGCGACCTGATCATCAAACTGGATGACACACTCGTCAAAGGACTGACGCTCAATGAGGCGGTCAAACGCATGCGCGGAAAACCAGGCAGCAAAATTGTTTTGACCGTAGTCCGCAAGGAGGAAGCTAAACCATTGACGATCACGCTGCTACGTGCCGTGATCAAGGTACAAAGCGTTAAATCCAAGCTACTGGAACCGGGTTATGGTTTCGTCCGCGTGACGCAATTCCAGGAACATACCGGAGAAAACCTCGCCACAGCACTGGAGGGTCTGATCAAACAGGGCGCACTCAAAGGGATGGTGCTGGACTTGCGCAATGATCCGGGCGGACTGTTAACCGGTGCAGTCGGTGTGTCGGCTGCATTTCTGGCTCATGACGCACTGGTCGTCTATACCGAAGGGCGCACCGAAGACGCAAAAATGCGTCTAACCGCCAGTCCGGAAAACTACCTGCGTGGCAACGGCAAGGTCGATTACATCAAGAATCTACCAGAATCCGTCAAAAGCATACCGCTGGTGGTGCTGGTAAACGGTGGCTCAGCCTCAGCATCCGAAATTGTGGCCGGCGCATTGCAAGATCACAAACGTGCGGTCATCATGGGCACACAGACTTTCGGGAAAGGATCGGTGCAAACCGTATTACCACTGGGTAACAATACCGCCATCAAACTGACTACAGCGCGATATTACACCCCCGGCGGACGATCCATTCAGGCTAAAGGGATTGTGCCTGATATTCTGGTGGAAGATCCTGCCACTCCCTCGCAAGAATTCCATATGCGTGAAGCAGACCTGAACAAACACCTGGTCAATGATAAATCAGCTGAAGAAAAGCCGGATACCTCCGCCCCACACCCCAAGGGGGATACCTCAAAAGTTGATCCGGCAAAATCCGCCCCCGCTGAATTTGGCACCAAAAATGATTATCAGCTCAATCAGGCGTTAAACCTGCTAAAAGGTTTACAAATATTACACGGCAAATGATTTTCTGGATCCAATGCAAAAGTCGGGTTACGGCGCAAAAAACCGCGCCCAACCAGACCTTCAGATAATTACATATAATTAAGTAGCTAAATACTTTTTCTTGTAGACTATTCAATAGTTAAGCGAACAATCACCCTCAAAAATATTTTCACTCATGTTAACCATTAATAGCATATTTGACAAAGTTGTGTGCGTAAACCTGGTTGACGCTAACAATAAAAAAGCGGATATGATCAGGAGGTTTAAAGAGCAGCAGATTGATGCTGAATTTTATACAGCGACTAAATTCGGCTTTGCCAATCGTATCGTCACTGCATTAAATCATACAAAATTAGGTAGATTTAATGAAGGCATGGTAAACGAATTTGGTGCGACGATTTCCCACTATTCCGTGATTAAAACAGCCTTCGAACAAGGAATCAATCGACTCTTTGTGTTTGAGGATGATGCACGCTTTCGCAAAGATTTTGCAGCCGTGTTTAATACCTACCTGTCAAACATTCCCGAAGACTGGAATATGATATTGGGTTATTCTTATATGCAGCACGCAATAACTCCCGATATTCGAATTAACCCGTATTGGATTAAGTCTGCCAAATCATGGAGTCTGCTTGCCTATGGCATGGATAGAACTGCGATGGAGCACTACATTAAAAGTCAAGATAGCAGGTGCTGCATAGCGGATTCTATCAGTTATTTAATGACTGCTGAAAATGGCATTCATTGCTATGTGGCCACTCCAAGTTTATTTATACCGGATTGTACGACCGGCAGCAGTATCCGAAGCATCATGAACTATCAGATAGTACCGACAACGACTAATTCAGGATTTTCCGAAGCAAACTATGAAAAATAATTCCTGTATCCTGTGCAACAACAAAATCGGGCTTGTGCCAGTGCTTGAAATTTCAATACTTGCAAGGGAATAGCCCTCATGGCCGTCAATCAATGTGATACCGGCAGCAATGCCTATCTCCGATGCGCTATAATCGGGGATTAAATCACCTGCGACTAATCTATGGAAGCCGAACAACTTAACTCACTCTCAAATCAGCTACAAGACTTGAATCTGCGTAGCGCCGAATTGCGGAGGTATCTTTGACTATGATATCAAACAGGAACGTCTGACCGAAGTTTCTGAACTCGCCGAAGATCCCGAGATCTGGCAGGATGCCAAGCGCGCACAAGAACTGGGACGCGAGCGCAAAATGCTGGAGGGCGTGGTACTCGGTCTGAAAGAAATTCAGCTCAATCTGTCCGATGCCGCTGAACTGTTTGAAATGGCAAAAGCGGAAAATGATGACGAGAGCCTACAAGGCACGGCGGCTGATATTCAAGATATAGAAAAACGCATTGCCGCGATGGAATTCCGCCGTATGTTCGCCCACCCGATGGATCAGAACAATTGCTTCCTCGACATTCAATCCGGTTCCGGCGGCACTGAAGCTCAGGATTGGGCTGCGATGCTGCTGCGTATGTATTTGCGCTACTGCGAACGTAAAGGCTTCCAGGTAGAAGTGCTGGAGCAGTCCGATGGCGAAGTCGCCGGCATCAAAGGGGCATCACTCAAGGTGATCGGCGACTACGCCTATGGCCATCTGCGCACCGAGACCGGCGTACACCGGTTAGTGCGCAAATCGCCTTTCGACTCGGGAAACCGCCGTCACACTTCATTTTCCAGCGTATTCGCCTACCCGGAAGTAGACGATTCCATCGAGGTTGATATCAACCCGGCCGATCTGCGGGTGGATACTTATCGCGCCTCTGGTGCCGGTGGACAACACATTAACAAGACCGACTCGGCGGTGCGCATCACCCACGTTCCCACTAATATCGTGGTGCAATGCCAATCTGACCGCTCGCAACACCGGAACCGTGCCGAAGCCATGGCGATGCTCAAATCACGCCTGTACGAAGCCGAACTGCGTAAACGCAACGCGGAAAAACAAGCGATGGAAGATGGCAAGACCGACATCGGCTGGGGACACCAGATCCGCTCCTATGTACTGGATCAGTCACGCATCAAGGATCTGCGCACCAATTACGAAGTTGGCAACACCCAAGCCGTGCTGGACGGCGATCTGGATGATTTCATTTCTGCAAGTCTGAAACAGGGCGTTTAAGGTTTGCAATAATTCCCTGTAGTCTAGCGAGGTATTTTCCTGCGCTGGCGCACATTAATAACCCGCTCCCGCAAAAAAAGGGTGGATAGCTTCATCAGCTTATCCACCCTTCCTACATCTAAATTAGCTTATCCAAGCCGGCAAAACACCGGGTACGCTGCAACTGCAGCGCACCCGCCAGTTTATACTGAACCGCCGAAGAACCCGATACCCACCAGTACCAGCAAGCTCAGGCCGAAGGCTATCAGCACCAGACCCAGTATCTTGGAGTTACGGGTCATTTGCGCTGCAGGCGCATCCACCAGATATTTCTCCAGCTCACCCGAATCCACCAGACGCTGGTAATACGCCGGGTGATCCTGACGGAATTCCTCCAGTGACTGTGTACCGGTGAACATCACCACATCAGGCGGTGGCAACTTGTCAGGCCGGAAGTGGTTGTTGAAGAAATGCACCGTGAACAGGAATACCGCCGCCAGGAAGGCTTCCTCACCATGCACCAGCGTACCCACGTTAAACACCCAACCCGGCAGATAGGTCGCCGTGACATGCGGGAACGCCAGCATCAAGCCGCTCCAACCAATGATATTCACGCCCCAGAACACTGCCCAGTAATCGAACTTCTCGAAATAAGTCCAGCGGTCAAAGCGCGGCTTGTCTCCCTTGCCCAGGAACCACTTGAACATACCCCAACAATCCTTGAAGTCCTTCCAGTTTGGCAGGAAAGAGTCCGGGCCGAACCAGCGGAAATTCTTGTTACGCAATATGCCCTGCATCACATACACGAAGTGAATCAGGAATATGCTTACAAAGAGGCCGGCACAAATACGGTGTATCAGACCGACCATTCTCGGCCCGCCTAGCGTTTGCGCAACCACCGGTGCCCAGGAACTCGAGGCATACAGTGCAGTCGTGCCGGTCAGCACCAGCGTCATGGTAACCAGTGCGAAGCTCAAGTGAGCCAGACGCCAACCCCAGGGGAAGCGCTGGAAGTGCTTCTCATGGTCAAGATCCATCCCCTTCAGGTTGATATGATGTGCTGGCTTGCCCGCCTTGCGATCCTGCCATTCACGGTAATACCACAAGCCTGAATGTGACCAGAAGAACATAAACACAAAAATCAGCAATCCGCCCATAAACTTGGTGGCGATGAACATCTGTGGATACTTCTCGAAATTATGACTATTGGCGTGTGGACCGAAAGAGGCAAAACCAGGGGTCGCATCGTGCATACCCTGCTTCTTGTCGTTATGACATTTCGAGCAGGTTTTCATCCTGTTCGTAGAGAAAACCTTGGATTTCGGGTTATCCACTGCCAGGATACCGTGACTACCATGACAATCCACGCAGCGCGCCGTATAGGTATAACCCAGACGATTCACCTGACCATGATAGGTATCGGTATAGCTTTTCAGTTCTTCCTTGTGACAACCCCCGCAGGCATTCACATTCGCCAGCTTGAAGTTATCCGAGGAAGTATTACTGATGCTGTGCGCCGTATGGCAGTCAGCGCAATCTGCCGCCTTGGAATTACCCTTGTCGAGCAATTCCTCTCCATGCACGGAAGCCTGATAGCTCATATATTGCTCTTCGTGGCATTTCTCGCCGCAAGTGGCGGGAATTTCCTTGTGCCAGGCGGTGCGTTTGGCTGAACCCGGCGGGGGTACATGAAATTCATGTGAGCTGTGGCAATCTTCACAATAGGCTTTAGGATGCGAAGGATTGTCCTTGTCCGGACGTGCGTGGAACGAGTTCTTGTAGGCGGCTATATTCTTGACTACCAAACCAAGCCGGGTCTTTTCATTGGTCAGCTTGTCTTTTTGAACTGTATCCCATAGCGCTTCGTGGCAGGTGACACAGTTGGGTTTTGCAACCGCCGCATTTATCTTGTGATGGGCGACCGCATCGGTAATTTCCTTGTGGCAGTCGGTGCACTGCATATCGCCGTGTATGCTTTTTGCGTACTTGATGGGGTCTACAGGCGTTAATGTCCGCTTCTCGCCTTCTTTGACCGAAACTTCCAACTTTTCTTTCTTGCCATCATGGCAAGTATTACAAGTAGCATTGTCCAGCTTTGCAGTCTCTGCACTAGCCTGAGACTGCCAGATCAGCGAAAGACCTACTATGAGCAGGGACATGAGTGTGACAGGAATTTTTTTCAGGTTCATGATGTTTGATTTGATTTGCAATAATTTCAGGAGGAACTGGGGGTCGCGAGTGCGACCCCTAAACCTTCACGTTAAATTACACCACAAATTACACGACAGGTGCAAAGCCGGCTTGATACTTAGTTCGAAAGAATCCAGTGCACCAGGTTCTTGATTTGTGCTTCGTCCTTGGTTTCAATGATTTTGTGATCTTCCATCGTGCCATCTTCCAGCTTGACCTTCGGTCCGGAGGTGATGTGCTTGATCAGTTTGGCTTCCGCATCAGCCTTGCCCTTGTACTTTTCGGAAATCTTCTTGTAGGAAGGCCCCTTCTTGGTCTTGTCCAGCGTATGGCACTTGAAACATTCGTTATCTTTTGTCAGCGCTTGCGCTGCTGCAGCATCCACTGTGGCAGCGATTGCATTGGGGGTAGCCAGGAACAAGACTGCGCCTGAAAGACCGCCCGCGATTAGAGATATTGCTTTAAACATTTTTATTTCCTTTCTACTGATATTGATTCACATTAATAATATACTGCACTTACTGAAACAATTACCTGATTGGCTTTTGTTTCACCCCTACACTGACGGTTCAACAAGCGACAATTTATTGAGCAAGTATCCAGCGCACCAGATTTCTGACCTGCTCTGGCGACTTGTCGCTGATCGCCTTGTGATTTTCCTTATGACCGTCAGACAGCTTGACTTTTGCACCCATGGTGACGTGCTCGATAAGCACTTCCTCGGCATCCTTGTTGCTCTTGTAAAAAGCAGCGATAACATTGTAGGGAGGGCCTTCCTTTTTCTTGGTCACGCCATGACATCTCAGACAATGCGCACTACGCGCTAATTTGATAGCATCATCGTTGTTAATGGGTTCAGCAGAAGCAGAGAAGGTGGCTAGCAGGGGAAGTATTCCGAACAGCAGAACTTGGATTTTTGAACGATTTTTCATAGCATTTTCCAATAGTGAATATCAAAAATAATTTAACAACTATACGCAAAAAAAAATCTGTACTGCAGAAATCTCAGAAACACAATGGCCTGGCTGTAAATAATCATCGCACTATCTGAAATAATTCTTTCATTCTACCCCTTACTGGTGAATCTGACAAATGTATATATGGCGTTGTGGTATTAACATGAAACACGCGCAGCGAGGTACTTTCGGCTACGCCCTCCTCGCTGCGCTCTCCCCGCTTGCTGGAGAGACCCCAGTCGAAATTTTCGACCGAATTGTGCCCTATGAACCATACTGTAGAGTGCGCTTGCGCACCATTAACCGTTGGTGCGCAAGCGCACCCTACGAAAACCATTTTGTGGTGGAGGTTCATGGGTAGGAGAACGGGTATGGCGGGTTTCATCCTATCGGGCGGCCGTGTGCCATGCCCGTTAGCCAGGCCTAAGCTGTAAGTTGGGCAACCGCTATTGGTTGCCCAACATTCAACTGAGTATTTTTACGGTGCCGTCGGCGCTTTGGCAAGATTGAGCTTGATGCTCGCCTGCTGTTTGGCATCAGCCAGGTAAGCCCGCAATAACTCTTCACCGGTCAACTGGCGCAATTTTTGCGTATAACCTGCGCGTTTTGCCTCTTCCGGCTTGGCCGCTTCCTTGACAGCCTCAATGCGCACCAGCATAAAACCTTCCTGCGGTGTCTCCGCCCCTACAAATTGCGGTAGTTTGTCTGCAGGCACCTGAAAGGCTTTTCTCAGCAATTCCTTATCCAGGGAGCCCGTTTTTGCCCGGGTAACGGACTGTGTAGCCGTCCAGTTCAGCGCGAGACCAGCACCACCCTGCAATTGTTCCAGCAACGCTTTGCCTTGTTTGGCGGCCAATTCCACTGCCTGCTGACGCATCAACTTCTGTCTTATCTGCTCCTGAACTTCGGCCATTGGACGCGTGGCAGCAGGCTTGTACTCCAGTACCCTCGCAGCAAGCAAAGTATTGGGGGCAATTTCTATCGCTGCCGTATTGTGTTTATTTTTCAACACTTCATCGGTAAAAACCGCCTGCAACACTTTAGGCGTCCAGGGATCAACTGCGGTAGCCCCTTTTAGCAACCAATCGCTTTGCTCTATTTTCCCGCCTGCCAAAGCGGCGGCCGGCTTGAGCGTGTCACTTTGCTCATAAGCGGTATTACTGAACTTTTCGGCCAACTCGGTAAACATTTCGGTAGCCTTTTGCTGGCGCAGCTTGTTAGCTATACCGGCACTGGCCTCTTCAAACGGCAGAGTCGTGGGAGCCTTGATCTCGATCAGCTTGATGATGTGATAGCCAAAATCAGATTTCACTACGCCGCTGATCTCGCCCACTTTAAGTGCATAGGCCGCCTCCTCGAAAGGTTTGACCATCATGCCCCGACCAAAAAAACCAAGACTTCCGCCATTGGCCGCCGAACCGGGATCTTGCGAATTTTGTTTGGCCAACTCGGCAAAGGCGGCGGGATTAGCCTTGACTTTTTGCAGCAGCAGTTCAGCCTTTGCCTGAGCCGCATCCTGCTCCGCCTGCGGTGCCTTGGCCGCCGCCGAAATCAGAATATGCGCGGCATGGCGCTCTTCGGGCTTACCAAATTCATTCTGATGTTCCTCATAATATTTCTTGACATCCTCAGGCTTGACTTCAGCTTTTTCCAGAAAATTATCCGCAGACAACTTTACATATTCGACTCTGGCTTGCTCCTGAACCTGAAAATCCTTCTGATTCTGATCATAATATTTTTTCAGCTCGGCCTCATCAACTTTGGTCTGAGCCATAAAGGACTGAAAAGATACCGGCGAGGTACTCACGCTCCTTTCTTGTTCATACAGGCGTATCACATTTTCTGCCACATTATTTGAAGCAAAACCGTTTTGCGTATAGGCATCACGTATCTGCTGACCGATCATCTCGCTGCGCAAGCGTGCTTCAAAAATCAAAGGGGACATATTCTGCTTTGCCAGTGCGGCCAGATAATGCTTTTTATCAAACTTCCCATTATCCTGAAACGCTTCTATACCCTGGATAACCTGAGCCACCTGATCATCGGCAACGGTCAATCCCACAAGCTTGCCCCGTTCGATCAACAAATGTTGCTCGACCAGACTATCCATCACCGATTGCTTCATTTCAGGATTTTCCAGCATCGCCGGATCAAAGTTTTTGCCGAGCATCTGGCGCAATCGATCCTGCTGTTGCATCAGTGCATTTTCAAATTCTTGCCGGGTAATTTTTGAATCGTTGACCGTGGCAGCAATATCGGCAGAATTACCAGACTTGGTATACGAATCCACCCCCCAGAAGGCGAACGGCAAAATGATCAGCGCCAGTACAAGCTGCACCAACCGCCTATTTTCATGAACAAAATCAAACATAGCGGCAATACCATCAAAATAAAATAAACAAATATAAAAAAGGCGAACCAAAGTTCGCCTTAATTTAGCGGAGTAGACAAAGCAACTTGCATGAACTCTACACTAAATCATGATGCCTGATTCCATTGGGATTTGCAACTTTTTGTAGAAGGACTGCAATTTAGCCGCAATTTTCTAAAGCAAAAATTACTTTGCTTCCGTTTCAGAAGCTTGAGCAGCATGCAGCAGCCCACCCTACGCGTCAATGCACAATTCAGCTTCAGTCGCTGCTTCAACCGGCCGGTGTTGCGCAAGCAGGCTCATCCGCACAAAGCCGATATGTTCTCGCAGTCCATAAAAAAGATTGCCACACGAGGCGGGTATCATGATTTTACTGGCACTATGCTCAATGTGATCCAGACGACGCAACAACTCCTCGCGCTTACCCGGATCAACCGGATAACTAAGCGCTTCACGTTCAAATTCCAGTAACACCCGATACCAGCGATAAATGCGCGATTCAACCCGCCAGCGATAAATTGCCGGGGTAATTTTCAGTGCAGGAATCAGCAACAACGCCACCGGCACGATGACTGCAAGTAGCCGCGTCATCAAACTTGCTACCCAGAATGGAAAGTTTCGGTACAGAAAACTCTTGCCACCGGCGTAATAGCGACTGGCATCCTGACTGATGCGAAATTCGTGTTCCAACGGTGCCGGAAATTCTCCGCGCTTCTTGAACAATCCCGGGGTTCCGTGCACTTCCCTCGCCGCTTCCAACAACAGATCCGAGAGCGCCGGATGCAGACTACTCCGTGCGACCAGTTCGACGGTGGGACCTATCAGCAACTTGTCTGTAGTGGGAATATTCTTGCCAAAGTCAAAAGATCCTTTAGGCAATTCCAGTTTATTCAGATAGTTGATGCGACGCACATAGGCATCTGCCTGTGAAAAATCATAAAGATTAATGTCTGGCGTGCGTAACAATTCACGCATCAGTTCTGTAGAGGCAGATTCACCCATCATGAAAACCGCATCGACACGATTCTCCAGCAAGGCATGTACCGCATCACCGCTTAGTGTCTGAATCAGTGTCGTGCCATCCTCAGGCACAAAACCATTGGCTTTGAGCAGTGTCTGCGCCAGCGTATAGGTTCCGCTGCCTTGCTGGCCTATGTAAAGGCGCTGCCCCTTGAAATCAGAGAGCAGGATTCTGGTTTTGCCACGATAAAAAATCATGAGCGGTTGATAAGTGACACTACCCAGCGAAAGCAGACGGTCGATCTGCTCGGTAGTGGCTTCGCCACCCAATACAAAACCGACCTCAACCGCCACTTTGGGATCAGATAGCTTCTTCAGGTTATCCATCGAACCCTCCGAGGCAATGATTTTCAGCGTGACCCCTTCCTTCGCCAGAATTTTTTTGTATTTTTCTGCGATATTATTAAAAGTGCTGCCCACCGGACCGGTGGCGATGCTCAGGGTATTGGGCGCGGCTGAACCCATGTACAAAAAAATAACCACACTAGACACAATGCCGATCAATACAATGACGGCCATGGTGACGACCTGCCCCCGCCCAAACAGTGCATTCAGTTTAGCAATCAATCTTTCAAGGTAAATTTTAGGGTTCCTCATGGCGGAGCATCCGGATAAGCTATTCTGGGCTATTGTATTCTGACCATGCCTGTTTGCACACCCCATGTTTTTTTGAATCTGCTTAAGCAGCAACAACTTTAGCCAACAACCCCAGCGCTTCCTCGAACTCAAAGTCGGCAACTTTTTTTGCAACTTGCTGCAAGTCATCAGTCAGCGCTGAGCCTTCGTTCAACAGTAGCAACATTTCCATGGTATCGGTAGCGCTTGCATCGTGATCAGCCAGTTGTGCGGCCAACTGCGCCAGCAGCCCCTGAACCTGTTTATCCTCAGGCACAGCAGCGTTTACAGGAACAACCGTTTCCAAGCCGGCCATCACGATTGCCAGTTCAAAGCGCACTTGCTGCGTCAAAACCTCGGTGACCACGCCATCCCTGCACGCCTGTTCGAGTGCTGCAGCGGCCGTTACCACCTCAAGGGCGCCGATATTACCTGCCACTCCCTTTAGGGTATGCGCAGCTAACAACAACGCAACCGGATCGGCCTGTGCAAACTCTGCGACAAAACCTGATTCACGAAACTTGACCAGCAGACGTGCATACAAGGCTTGATTCCCCATACAGGTGGCAAGCCCTGCCACCTGATCGATGCCTGGCAGCGCCCTCAAGGTACTCAACACCGGTATGGCGTGAGGTTTCAACCACTGCGCCAGTATGCTGAACATTCGCGCAACCTCCAACGGTTTGGCGATGTGATCGTTCATACCTGCCTCAAGCGCCTTTTTCTTGTCATCCGGCATCGCGTTGGCCGTCATCGCCAATATCGGCAAATCCCGATAATGCGGATTTTTGCGAATTTCCCGGGTCGCCGTATAACCATCCATTACCGGCATCTGACAGTCCATCAGCACACCGTCAAAAGCCGCATCTTTCGCCAGCACATCCAGCGCCTCCTGCCCGTTATTCGCCACCACCACTAGCATACCGGCCTCTTGCAAAAGTGCGACTGCCAGCTCCTGGTTCAGCTCGTTGTCTTCGACCAGCAGCACGCGCACCCCCTGCAACGGGGTCGAAACTATTTCATGAAATGGCACCTTGAAGGGCTGCTCCATTACCTGGCAGTTGCCTAGCGCTGCCTTGATCGCATATAGCAACTTTGCTGCCGTGACCGGTTTGGCAAGTGTCGCCTTGAGCAGCACGCCTCGCTCCTTTGCCGCTGCCAGTGCCTCATCGCCACCGATAGTATTCACCATCAGGATAGCCGGTGTCAGCTGCGTTTCCTGCAACTGCCGCAAACATTCCAGTCCATCCATTGGCGGCATTTTCCAATCAATCAGCAGCAGATCAAAAGGAGCCGTCGAGGCGACCAACCGCAGCGCCTGAATGCCATCGACGGCCGCTTCGACTTCCAAGCCGAAGTTTATGCACAGCTCGCACAATAGCTCGCGCGCCGCCGCATTGTCCTCAACCAGCAACAGGCGCAAACCCTGCAACTCAGCCGTATCCAAGCTGCGTTGCGGCACAGATTGCAGGTCAAAGCGGGCATGAAAATGAAAAGTTGAGCCGATGCCCATTTCAGATTCTACCCAGATACGCCCGTCCATCATTTCGGCCAAACGCTTGGAGATCACCAACCCCAGTCCGGTGCCACCGTAATTGCGCGTGGTAGAAGCATCTGCCTGACTGAAGGACTGAAACATCCTGGCACTTTGTTCCTGGGTCATACCGATGCCGGTATCTCTGACAAAAAAATGCAATACGACACTCTGCTCGCTACAACTCTCGGTGTCTACGCCGACCACGATCTCGCCTTGCTTGGTGAATTTAACGGCGTTATTGCATAAATTCTGCAGTATCTGACCCAGGCGCAACGGATCCCCTAGCAACCCCGGTCGAATATCCCATGCCTGCGCATACAACAACTCCAACCCCTTCTCTTCTGCCTTCAGACCGATCATATTGGCGAGGTTTTCCATCACCTCATCGAGGCTGAAAGGGATATGTTCCATCGACAGCTTGCCTGCCTCAATTTTTGAGAAATCGAGTATGTCGTTGAGTATGCCCAGCAGATTGTCTGCGGCACTGCTAACCTTTTCGATGTAATTTTTCTGACGTGGATTCAGCTCTGTTTGCAGCGCCAGATGTGACATGCCGATAATCGCATTCATCGGTGTGCGGATTTCATGACTCATATTCGCCAGAAAATCCGACTTCATCTGGGTCGCTTCCTCAGCTATCTCCCTGGCATGCCGCATCGCCTCCTCGGCTTCGATACGCTTGGTAATATCGATTACCGAGGCGATAATCAACGCCTGTTCATCATCCGACGCCAGGTAAGCGACTATTTCCACAGCAGCCAGCGTCTGATCCTGCTTGCGGTGGCGACTATCGAAGGAGATTTGCCTGCCGTTAGCCTGGAGTTCAGAATACAACGAGCCGAAACGCTCCGGCATACAGTCGAAACTGACCACGCTCATCCCCGAAAATTCGGCGCTGGTGTAACCGATATGCTCCAGCATCGCCTTGTTCGCATACACCACCTTAAAAGTTCCGGGATCTATCCAGAACATCGGTCCGGCATTTTCCACCACACAGCGGTCAAACAACAGCAGCTTTTCGGTACGCATCTGCCCGGTAATGTCACGACTGATGCCGAACAAACCAACCACCGTTACGCCATCTTCGCCGAACACCGGCCATTTGCTACTGCTGATCCAGCCTGCCCTGCCCTGCGTGTCGAGATAAGGATCGATCTTGTCCAGCAGCGGCTCCCCCTTCTGAAACACCGGCAATTCTTCACGATAATAAGTCTGCGCCGCTTCCGCCGGAAAAATCTGCCGGTCATGCATACCGATCATGTCTCGCCAGTTAGCATAACCGGTGCTGCGCGCCAATGTCTGGCTACAAAATTTGATGCGGCTGTCAGCATCCTTGAAATACACAAAATCAGTAGTATTTTCCAGAAAAGCCACAAAATCGCAATTAAGGTCGACAAGTTTTTCTTCAATGCCCTGGTACTTTGCCAGCGTGCGTGCCAGTTCACCGATCTCTGTCGCCTCATTTTGATAATCAAAATGTACCTTACGCTCTCCGGCAATCAGTTTCTGCGTATTGCGCGTCAGGTGCAGCACCGGGGCTACCACTCGCTTATGATAAAACAACAACAGCGCCGACAAAATAACCGCCACATTCAGAATCAACGCGGCCAGTGCGAAGCGGTAATGCAGATTCGTCTCGTCAGAGAACCTGCCCGCCTGTCCATTCAAACGATTTTCGATGACACGCCGCAGCTCAGCCAGTTTTGCGCTATGGCTTTCACTCGCGACATTATATTTAATACCATAGACCAGTTCGACGGCAGCCTTCAGATCATGCTTTTTCGCCGCCTTCAGTGCACGATTTTCCAGCAACAACAAGGTATCAGAGTCTCGCATTGCCATGTTTAATAGATCTATTTCGCTAGCGCTGGCATCCGTTTCACGTAAGCGCAACAGGGCGCCCTCACGAGAACGGTTGACATTCAGTTCGGTCTGAAACTGTTGCAGATAGCGCTCATCGCCGGTTGCGGCAAAGCCACGCGCCGCACTGGCCAGTTGATTATTTCCCTGATAAAGCTGCTCAACTGCCTTGATGGATTCGTTCTGCAGGGCGAAAGCCTGGCTGCCCTGTGCATGGGTAAACCTGGCACGCAGCAAGGTGCCGATACTGACACAGGAAAGCACAAAAACGCAGAGGGTGATGAACTGACTGGTACGACGGATACGCATGGCGATCTCCTTTTGCCTGCCCGCTCAGATTTCAGTTCCCATCCGCAAAACGCATTGCAATGGCACGAAATTCGTCCTGGAGTGCAAAAAAGGCCTCCGCGACCTCGGGATCGAAATGCACACCCTTGCCCTGCGCTATGATCTCGGAGGCCATTTCATGCGACATGATCTCCTTGTAAACACGATGACTGATCAGCGCATCATAAACATCGGCCAGCGCCATCAGGCGGGCAGGAATCGGAATATCATCGCCTGCAAGACCCGCCGGATAACCGCTGCCATCCCATTTTTCATGATGATTACAGGCGATGGTCTTGGCCATTTTAAGGAACTCAACCTCCTTGCCGAAATGTTTTTCGGCGGCTTCAATCGCCTGGCGTCCCAGCGTGGTATGTGCCTTCATAATCTCAAACTCTTCAGCCGTCAAACGATCGGGTTTGAGCAGAATGCTATCCGGAATACCTACCTTGCCGATGTCGTGCAGCGGTGCCGACTTGAAAAGCATTTCGATAGTCTGCCCGGACAAGCTGAAGCGCGGGTTATGCTTCAACTTTTCGGCCAGCGCCCTGACGTAATGTTGTGTGCGCAGGATATGATGGCCGGTATCCGGATCGCGCGTTTCCACCAAAGCCGCCATCACCAGAATGGTCACCTCCTGAATGGCAATGATTTCACGGGTGCGGCGGCTCACCTCGGCTTCGAGATATTCATTCTTGTCCCGCAAAAAATCAGCTGCTGCCTTATTTTCCAGTTGCGTCCTGATCCGCGCCAGCAAGATAGGCGGCGAGATCGGTTTGGTGATGTAATCTGCCCCCCCCAACTCCAGCCCCTTTTTTTCATCATCCGGCGTGCTCATGGCGGTGAGAAAAATCACCGGAATATGCCGGTTGGCTGCATTGCGCCTGAGTTCGCAGAGCACGTCATAGCCAGACAAGCCCGGCATCATGATGTCTAGCAGAATCAGATCCGGCTTTTCCTCCTGCACATACCTTAACGCCTTCTCGCCGGTGTTAGCGACCTTGACCTTGTACAAATCCTTGAGCAGACCTGACATCAAGATCAGATTATCTGCGGTGTCATCAACCACCAGAATGGTGGCTCGTGTCGCCGAATCATGCAGGTGTGGCATATGCGCTCTCCTTTTCAAGTGAGACTCCGGGACTGAAGCGTTCATTTGCGTAAGCTGCGGATAATTTTATGACGGACAGCTCGAGACTAAAACATTGCCTTTAAGGGGTAAATCTACGACACTGACCTAGGCTGTGGTTTCACGGTGACAGCCCTGGATGAGTAAAACTTGCGTTCTGAACCGCCTGGCTGACACCTGCGGATTTTCATTCAAACATTATTTCTACGGCAACACAAGATCGAAGATCGGGTTACGGCGCAAAAACGAACCTAACCCGACCGGCAACGCCCTATCCTCAGGCAATTAAAACTAGGTCGCTTTTAGCAACCCTTTTAATTCATTGATGATGGTCGTCAGTTTGTCCTGAATATCAATTTCCCGGGTCTCGCTGACGATGATTTCTTCGATGCCATTTCTGACAATATTGGAAACAAATCTTTCCTGTGACTCAGTCATGGCAACTTGCAGCAGCGCGGTCTCGATGCGATCGATCAACACCGAGAACGCCAAGCGTGTTTCCATTTTGCGCTGGCGTTGAGCGTTATCAATGATCTTCAGCGTATCCGTGATGCGCTGCATGGCACGTTCGATGGCATCACTGCGCTGCCTGGATTCATCGGTTGCCCAGATACCCTGAAGCCGCACTTCCACGCCATCCACCAGCATGGCCAGATGGTCACGCAAGCGACCGCATCGATCAATATCATCCATCGGCATATCATGCACCAGCAAAGAAACGCAGGGGTTACTGATGCACAATTTTGACTTGAACTGAGTGACGTGTTCCATTTCAGCCATGTGATTAATAATGGATACCTCAAGCGGACTGGCTTCGCCCAGACCATTGCAGGTCAACGATTCCCTGGGGGTGCGCAACTGTATTGCACCTTGCAGACCATACTGAGCCAGTCCTTGCAACGCCGTACCGGCCAGGGAGAGATAGTCATTGTTGGTATTAAAATCTTTCAATGTTTTCAGCAAGGTTCCCATTTCACTCATGCTGGTAATGGCCGTCATCGCGGTACTGGTCGCATAGGTCGCCATCTGTTTCAGATTAGCTCGCTCCGCGATAGTCTTCAACAAATGAGCGACTTTAGCCTCCAGTTCCTGCGGGTCAAAAGGTTTGCTGATATAGTCTTCGCCACCGGCTTCGTAACCCATCAAACGATCTTCGATCCCGTCGTGTGCGGAAACAAAGATCACCGGAACCTCTGCCACCGAATCCAGTTGTTTCAGCCGTCGGCATACCTCATAACCACTCATGCCCGGCATTTCCACATCCAGAATAATCGCGTTGGGCAATTCGCTCTCGACCATCATCAGCGCATCGGCACCACTCTCGGCAGAAATCACACAATAATTGGTTTGCAGTGCGTCCAGAAACATTTCCTGCATGAAATCATCGTCATCTACCACCAGAATTTTATCAGTCATGCTAATTTCCTTTGTTTATCTCAGACTTTGTCCAGGTACTGCCTGATCCGTTCCTGCAAGAGACGTAGCCGGTCTACAATGTCCCTCGCCTGAGCGATGTTTCCTTGATTCTTGAAGAGCTCCAGTGACTGACACAACTCCGCAAACCCCAGTGCCCCCACTGTCCTGGCAGACGATTTGAGACGGTGTCCCAAGGCTGCCAAACCACCCAGATTTCCTTCTGCCAGCGCCGTTTCGATTCCTTGCAGAGCCTTTTCGGTTGATTCCAGAAACTTGCAGGCAAACCGGTGGATTTTTTGCGGGTCATTACCCACGCTTTTGGCCAATATAGCCAGGTCGATAAGCTGCGGATCGCCCGATTTTATCATGGATAGCGCTACAGCAGGCGTTTGAACAACGCTAACCGGACGATCCGTCAGCCACCTGGCAAGCATGGCAAACAGATGTTCCGGCTCGAAAGGCTTGGAAATAAAATCGTCCATCCCGGCGGCCAGGCATTTTTCCCGATCTTCCTTGCTGGCATTCGCGGTCATGGCGATTATTTTCTTGCCGGGCAAGCCGGGATTGGCACGTATGCGCTGCGTGGCTTCGATACCATCCATATCGGGCATCTGCATGTCCATCAGGATACAATCAAAATATTCATGGCTCAACAATTCCAGCACTTCAAAACCGTTATTGGCGATGCAGACGGTGGCACCCACGCCTTCCAGGATTTCCCTGGCCACCTGCTGGTTAAATACATTGTCCTCAGCCAGTAGTATACGGGCACCATTGATGGATTTTAATTCCAGCGATGCCGTTTTAGTCAACTCCTGCTCTGTCGCCATCTTTCCATATATCAATGTTTGCCGGATCGCAGCCAGCAGAATGGACGGCATCAGCGGCTTGGCAACCACCATTGAAACCCCTGCCTGTTCAGTATCCTTAAGCGAAATTTCATTGCCATAAGCGGTCACGATGATCCTGGCGGGGGGGATATGCAATTTCAACTCACCCAACTGGCTAGCGGTTTCAATTCCGTTCATTCCCGGCATACGCCAGTCGATGATCACCAACTGGTAAGGATCACTCAACCGGTCTGCTTCCCTTACCATGGCTAACGCCTGAAGGCCGGATTCGGCCGCGTCTGCGCGCAGTTGCATATGACCCAGCATTTCAGTCAATATCTGGCGTGCGTAAGGATGATCATCCACCGCCAGTATCCTGAATTTTTGCGGCAGGAAATCGGCTGCTTCCAGAGTGGGTCGAACACGACATTTTCCCAGCTTCAAGGTACACCAGAAGATGCTGCCACGACCCACCTCACTCTGGACACCAACGCTTCCCCCCATCAGTTCGGCCAGCCGCTTGCAAATCGAAAGACCGAGACCGGTACCGCCATACTTGCGGGTGATAGAAGTGTCTGCCTGTTGAAAGGACTGGAAAAGCTTGGCCTGCGTAGCGGAATCAATGCCTATGCCGGTATCCTGAACTTCAAAACGCACCAGCAAATGTTCAGGCATGACTTCTAACAGTCTTGCCCGAATGATAATTTCACCTTTCCCGGTAAACTTGACCGCATTACTAGCATAATTAATTAGTATCTGTGCCAGGTGTAAAGGATCGCCATGCAAACTGGCCGGCAATTCCGTTGCGATGTCAAAAATCAACTCGAGTTGTTTTTCGGTAGCCTTCCCGGCTATCTGATTGCTGACGTTATGCAACATTTGATTCAGCTCGAAATCGACGTATTCAATATCAAGCCTGCCCGCTTCAATTTTTGAATAATCGAGAATATCATTGATGATCGCGATCAGATGCTGGCTGGAGCGGTTTATTTTATCCAGATAGTCGCGTTGTTTGGGGTTGAGCCTGGTTTTCAACGCCAGATAGGTCATGCCGATAATGCCATTTACCGGGGTGCGTATTTCATGGCTCATATTCGACAAAAATTCGCTCTTGGCGCGGTTGGCAGCTTCCGCCGCCTCAATGGATTTTTGCAACTCGCCCTCAATACGTTTGCGCAGGGAAATATCGCTAAAGTTGACGACAGCACCCACCACCCAGGCACCTTTTTTGATGGGAGTCGCCGTGTAACTCACCGGAATCGGGGAAGCATTTTTATGCCAGAAAACTTCCTGGTCGTTATGGCTGATAATGCCTTGCTTCAAGGTCGCATTTATCGCACAGTTTGCTACCGGAAAAGGACTGCCATCCACTTTGGAATGATGAAACAGGCTATGCCCATACCTGCCTGTCAGTTCATCCAGTTGATAGCCCAAAATCTGGCACGCGGCATGATTGGCAAAGGTGATTCTGTCTTCGTTATCCAGACCCAATAGCCCCTCACCGGTAGATTCGAGAATTTGCCTGATCCGTTCTTCTGCAAAGGATTGCTCGGAAACGATCCCCTCCAACTCCCTGATCTGTTTACGCAATTCAAGCTCGATTTCATTTTGCGCTTCAATCTTTTGTTGCAGCAGCAGGGTACGTTCACTAACCATCCTGTCCAGTTCGGCTTGCAGAACTGAATCCATTAGCAGCGGGCTGTGATTGGGCTTTGCCTGGTCGTCCATAGTCTAAAAAAAACAAATATCTATTCCGGCGAGTATACAACGCGGTAAAGCAGCCCGCTCACCCACCAGTGCTAATATCGGGTTACGGCGCAAAAAAACGCGCCTAACCCGGGCTACCTGACTTTAGTGCACCCAAAACGAACCCGTCACACCACGCAATCCACAAAGTAGCGTACTTTACCGTTCACTTCCTCGGTCACCAGGCCGTGTATATCGGTCTCGAAACCCGGCAATTTCTGATTGAAGTCGCGCGCAAATTTAAGATAGTCCAGAATAGTCTTGTTAAAGATTTCGCCGGGAATCAATAACGGAATGCCTGGCGGATAAGGGGTCAGCAATACCGCCGTAATGCGTCCTTCCAGCTCGTCAATTTCCACGCGCTCGATCTCATCATGCGCCATTTTGGCAAACGCATCCGAGGGTTTCATCGCCGGTTGCATATCGGACAAATACATCTGA
This sequence comes from uncultured Nitrosomonadales bacterium, assembly GCA_903876685.1. Taxonomy (GTDB): domain Bacteria; phylum Pseudomonadota; class Gammaproteobacteria; order Burkholderiales; family Gallionellaceae; genus Gallionella. Next base: position 41,661 of record CAIRBC010000100.1, read on the forward strand.
GTGGTCATGCGCGCCACGTTGTGCATCTTGTAGGTATCGTGAATCTGCTGACATAAGTCTCGCAGGCCGACGCGCTCGTATTGCGGATGCTTGGCGGCAAACTCCGGCAGGATGCGCCAGATCGGCTGGTTGCGGTCGTAGTCATCCTTGAACTGCTGCAATTCAGTGAGCAGCGTATTCCAGCGCCCTTTGGTGATGCCAATGGTAAACATGATGAAAAAGGAATACAGCCCGCATTTCTCGACGATAACCCCATGTTCGGATAGATATTTAGTCACCATCGATGCCGGAATGCCGCTTTCGGAAAAATCGCCGTCCATCGCAAGGCCAGGGGTAATGATAGTCGCCTTGATCGGGTCGAGCATATTAAAACCCTCGACCAGTTTACCGAAACCGTGCCACTTGTCATCGGTATGCAACACCCAGTCTTCACGCGAACCGATACCTTCTTCGGCCAGGTGATCCGGCCCCCAAACCTTGAACCACCAGTCCAGACCAAATTCCTCGTCCACCTTGCGCATCGCGCGACGAAAATCCAGCGCTTCGGCGATGGATTCCTCAACCAGTGCCGGACCGCCGGGTGGCTCCATCATCGCAGCCGCCACATCGCAAGAGGCGATAATCGCGTATTGCGGGCTGGTCGAGGTGTGCATCAGATAGGCTTCGTTGAA
>CAIRBC010000101.1 GCA_903876685.1 uncultured Nitrosomonadales bacterium
AGGCGGCACAAGCTTTTCTGGATTTTTTAAAGAGTCCCAAAACCACCGCGATCTTACGCAGCTTCGGCTATGAGTTGCCGTGAGATACCAGCAACTCCGTTGTAGGCGAGTCGTTGTTAATTCGAGATTCAGCTCTTGAAAAAATGTTCGCGATAATGGCGCAATTCCTCGATAGATTCGTAAATATCGGCCAGCGCTTCATGCTTGCCGTGTTTTTTCATGCCCTGGGTCACATCAGGTTTCCAGCGTTTAGCCAGTTCCTTGATGGTGCTGACATCCAGATTCCGGTAGTGAAAATAATCTTCAAAGGCAGGCATCCAGCGCGCCAGAAAGCGCCTGTCCTGGCAAATCGAATTGCCACACATCGGCGAAGTGCGGGCGGGGACATGTTCTTTGAGAAACGCCAGCATCTGCGCTTCTACCACCGCCTCGTCGAGCACGGATGCTTTTACTTTTTCGATCAGACCCGACTTGCCATGCGTGGATTTATTCCACGAGTCCATGCCCTCCAGCACGCTGTCCGGTTGATGCACTACCAGCACCGGCGCTTCTGCGATAGTTTCCAGATTATTATTGGTAACCACCAGTGCCACTTCGATCACACGGTCGGTATCCGGTTGTAATCCAGTCATTTCCATATCTATCCAGACTAGGTAATTTTGATTCTGTGCCATAATTCAGATGTTTTAAAAACGATAAGACGCGTATTGTGTCACAAGAGTCCCTTTGACGATAACTGAATTCACTTACCATGACCGCATTGCAATTTAGTATTACCTTTATCATCGCCCTGACAGGCACCTCGGCTATCCGGCTGTGGCTGGCACGCCGCCATTTACAGAATGTCGCCACCCACCGCACCAAAGTGCCCGATGCTTTCAACCATAAAATCTCGCTCGCCGATCACCAGAAAGCGGCTGATTATACCTGCGCGAAAGTCCGCTTCGAGATGCTCAGCATCCTGTTTGATGCCTTGCTGTTGCTGGGTTTTACACTGGCTGGCGGCATACAATGGCTGTTTGACCTGAGTTGCAAATGGTCAGACCTACCCATGGCACAGGGCATAATAACCATCTTCCTGGTACAAATGCTTTCATCGCTACTGGAGCTTCCGTTCAGCCTGTATCGCACCTTTATCATCGAGGCTCGTTTCGGTTTCAACAAAATGACCCTGAAACTGTACCTGGTCGATGCACTCAAAAGCCTGTTGATCGGCATCGCGCTGGGTCTGCCCTTGCTGTTCGGCGTGTTATGGCTGATGGAGCGAATGGGTAGCTATTGGTGGCTATATGTCTGGCTGGCATGGATGGTGTTCAACCTGTTGATTTTGTTCCTCTACCCGACCTTCATCGCACCGCTGTTCAACAAGTTTACTCCGCTCGAAGACGGCGAGATCAAAACACGGATCACCACGCTACTCGGTAAATGTGGCTTTACCGCAAATGGGCTGTTCGTTATGGATGGCAGCAAACGCAGTTCGCACGGCAACGCCTACTTCACCGGCTTTGGCAAGAGTAAGCGCATCGTGTTTTTCGATACCCTGCTGGAAAGACTGAACGGGAATGAAATCGAGGCAGTGCTGGCACATGAACTGGGTCACTTCAAACACCATCATGTGCAAAAACGCATCGCGGCAACCTTTGTGATGAGCCTGGGATTTTTATGGCTGCTAGGTCAGTTGATGCAGACCAGCTGGTTTTATCAGGGTCTGGGTGTCAGCAGCCAATCCACCTCGCTGGCACTGCTGCTATTTTTCATGACCTTGCCGTTGTTCAGTTTTGTACTACTACCGATGCTGTCGGCCTATTCGCGCAAACATGAGTTCGAGGCAGATGGCTATGCCGCAAAACAAACCCACGCGACCGATCTGGCGAGCGCACTGGTCAAGTTATATCAAGACAATGCCGCAACGCTAACCCCTGACCCTTTATATTCCAGTTTTTACGATTCACACCCGCCTGCAGCGGTGCGTATCGCCCATTTACAGCAACTTTAACCCTCAATAGGTGCAAAATATCATGAAATCCCTCGCACTGATCACGCTGCTATGCGCCGCAACTTCCGCCTCCGCCCTGCCCTTTGCCGACGGCAATCCACAGGCAGGTCAAAAATTGTTCGAGCAGTACCAATGCAACCGCTGTCATGCGGCGATGCTAGGAGGTGACGGCAATAGCATCTTTACCCGTGCCGATCGCAAGGTACACAATGCTACGGAACTGATCACACAAATGGAAACCTGTAGCGGCGCTATCGGTGCCAAACTGACACCCCAGGAAAAACAGCATCTGGGTGCCTACCTGAACCGCTATTACCAGCTGAAATAGCAAGGCATCATGTCGAATAACAACTTGATCTGCGGCATCGACACAGGGTTCATACCTTGAGCACTCTCCAGCCAGGACGGGTCGTCGCCGCCTTTGGTCGCCAATATCTGGTGAGTCTGGAAAATGGCAACGAACTCGCCTGTTTGACTCGCGGCAAAAAAAGCGAGGTCGTGTGCGGTGACCTTGTAGAAATAGCACTCACCGAAACGGCCTCCCAGGAAAACGATGCCAAAGGCGTTATCGAAAACATCACCCCCCGCAGTTCACTGTTACACCGCTCGGATGCCTTCCGCGAAAAACTGATTGCCGCCAATGTCACGCAAATCATCGTGGTAGTGGCGACTGAACCCTCCTTCAGCGACGAATTGCTGGCACGCTGTCTGATCGCCGCACAAGATCAGAAACTGAAGGTACTAATCGTGCTGAATAAATGCGATCTGCCGGCCAAGGCAGCCAGGCTGAGCCTTTCACCCTACCAGGCGATAGGCTATCCGGTGCTGGAATTGAGTGCCCGACTGGATGCGACGCAGTTGCGCCCTTATCTGTCGAAGCACCTCAGCGTGCTGGTCGGCCAATCCGGGATGGGGAAATCCACCTTGATTAACGCCCTGCTGCCAGAGGCAAAGGCCGCCACCCGCGAAATTTCCAGCGCACTGGATTCAGGAAAACACACCACCACCCACGCCAAACTTTACCGGATAGACGCGCATAGCAGCCTGATCGATTGCCCCGGCGTACAGGCTTTCGGATTGCACCACTTGAGTTTCGGCGGAATAGAGCTGGGCTTTGTCGAGTTTGCGCAATATCTGGGTCAGTGTCGCTTCCACGATTGCCACCATACCCATGAACCGGGCTGCGCCTTGCGAGCAGCGGTGATCGCAAAAAAAATCGATGCCCGTCGCTTCGAACTGTTTCAGCAAATCAGTCGGCAATCACTGGCCTGAATGTTGAAACTTCAGCTCAGCAGGCTGGCCAGCGTCAATAATAACAACAGGATCAACAAAAATACCACCGAGCGCCACACCAGGCCTGTGGTACTGCGCAGATAATCGACATCGGCATCATCGCCTACACCCAGCTCAGGTCTGTCCAGCAACCGTCCGTCTTGCGGAATCGGCATGCCGAGGCGCACACCCAAGGCTCCTGCGCCGCTCGCCAGCAAGATGCCTACCTCACTATCCGGCCAACTCAAAGCCTGAGTACGCCAGCAATATACCGTATCCTCAAAGTCGCCGACCACGGCAAAAGTCGCGGCGGTCATGCGCAAAGGCAGCCATTCCAGGACGTAGTATGCCTTGGCAGCAAAATCGCCGAATTCCCCAAGTTCCTCATGACACCAGCAACTATGCAGCCATTGACCGAGTCGGTACAACAACGCGCCAGCAGCCCCGCCCAGACCGATTGCACTGAACAGCACGAACCAGAGTATCACGCCAAAGACATTGCGATACGAAGCAATCAGCGCCTCTTCAATGGCAAGGCGTGCCACTTCACCCGCATTCAACTCCCGCGTGGAAGTGCCGCGCCAACTGCTCAACAAAACGCGCGCCTCCTCGAGGTTGTCATCGCGCAAGGCATGGTGTATATCAGTAAAAAAATGACTGAAGCGTCGAAAACCCATGATCAGATATAACACCAGCACATTAAACAGAAACGCCAACCAAGGATGTGCATAATAAAGCAACCAGTAAATGGCGATGACGCACGCCAGCAACGGCAAGACCGCCAAAAACCAGGCAATTTTCCCGTGTTTACGCTTTCCGGCATTGAAATGATGCTGAAAAAAAGCCACATAAGCTGACTGCCAGGCTTGCTGGTATTTACGGGAGGATAAGGGATGGAGTTGTTCCAGCAACAACGCGGCAATAAGGGCAAACAGGCTCATGGTATCAAAAAATGTATTGGTAAAAATTTAGGGTCAGACTAGCTTTCAGCATTATGGTCAGATTTTACAGATATAAAGAGGCCAGTATCACTTGATTGTTAACGACTAACCGGCATAGCACACTGCCGCCCCCTATGATGAAACCCGCCATGCCCGTTCCCCTGAGGAACCCACTAGCTACTCCACCAGCTTGCCAAAAGATAGCAACCAAGTGGCTGGTTATCTCCCCATCCCTACCCATGAACCTCCACCACAAAATGGTTTTCGTAGGGTGCGCTTGCGCACCAACGGTTAATGGTGCGCAAGCGCACCCTACGGTATGGTTCATAGGGCACAATTCGGTCGAAAATTTCGACTGGGGTCTCTCCCGCAAGCGGTTAGAGCGCAGCGTGGGGGGCGTAGCCGCAAATACGTCGCTGCGGGTGTTTCACGTTATGCGGTTAATCATTCAACAGCGCTAAACCTATTTGAATTTATTACGCACATTTCACCCGGGTTAGCCTTAAACCATCCTGCCAATTGAATGGTTATTTAAAAAATTATATAAATCATATGTTTAAATGCAACCTCATCGCAGCATCTACCTCCAGAGATTTTTCACTTCCCAGCTTGGCAAGCACATTGCCTGTTATCCGCTCTTTGGCAATGGTGCGGATTTGTTGCGCCTGTATCTTGCAATCTTTGGGTAAAGCACACTCAGTAGAAGCCAACAAGACTTCGAACGGACACACCCGGGTTACATTCGAGGTAATGGGCAAGATGGTAATTGTGCCGGATGCACGATTATTGGCATCATTGCTGACGATCAATACCGGTCGAAGCTTTACAATTTCCGACAAATGGGTAAGAAAAAAATTCCTGCCAATATAGCGTACTAGCATTGAAAAATGCAAATGAAATTTACACAAATAAATTCCCTTGAATAAATATTTACGCCATTTTTATATTCAACATGAAATAATTTCCCTCATACCGCGCCGCCTAGAGGGATAAGCATCATGCAACCGCCACTAACTACCCCGTTAAAACATCTGCTGGCTATACTGACTTGTTTATTCACCACTCTGATTACTCAACCACTGTTGGGATGGGTGGATCTGGCCAACATCGTCATGTTATTCCTGCTGACGGTCGCCGTGATTGCGGTATGGCTGGGTCAGAAGCCGGCTGTTACCGCCTCGCTGGCCAGCATCGCGCTGTTTGACTTTTTCTTTGTCCCGCCGAGATTTTCCTTTGCCGTCAACGATGCACAGTATCTCATCACCTTTGCCGTGATGCTTTTGGTGGCACTGCTGATCGGACATCTGACCAACGGCTTGCGCCAGAGCGCAATCGACGCCAGCCAGCGTGAACAGGAAACGCACGCGCTATATACGCTGGCAAAGCGCCTGGCGGGGGCCATTTCTGAGGAACAAAGCCTGCTTGAAGTACAGAAATTTATAAGTGCCCGTCAGCAACTGCTACTGCGGGTGCTGCTGAGCAACGCGGATAGTCAAGACGCTAACCCTTTGATGGATTATCACACGCTCAGCGTGACTGAAACCATGGCGGCTAGGTCGGTACTTAACACCGGTCAGGCGATTGAATTGGATGATGAATTCCCTGCTACGCTGGTGCTGCCACTAATCGGGGCGACTCACCCGCGCGGCGTAATGCTGGCAAGCGGTGCACTGACGGCTGTCCGGGAGCAGCGCGCCCTGATGGAGGCCGTCTCCTCCCTGCTGGCCACCGCGCTGGACCGGTTACATTTTGTGGAAGTGGCACAGCAAAACAAGTTGCAGATGCTGACTGAACGACTGCGCGGCTCGATACTAGGTGCGCTTTCCCATGATGTGCGTACTCCGCTGACGGTGCTGTATGGCCTGGCAGATTCACTGACCCAACCGCAGCAGCAACTATCCGCTTCGGCGTGCCAGACTGCCGCTTCGATCCGCGATCAAGCCATGCGATTGAATAATATGGTCAATAATCTGCTCGATATGGCGCGCTTGCATGCAGGACAAGTACAATTGCACAAGGAATGGCAACCGATCGAAGAAGTCATCGGAGCCAGTATCAAATTGTCATCTGCGCTGCTGCAGGGACGCACCCTCAAGGTCAATCTGGCAGAAAATTTACCGCTCATCGAATTCGATGCGGTATTGCTCGAACGGGTTTTTTGCAATCTGCTCGAGAACGCGTGCAAATATTCCCCACCCGCGAGCAACTTAACAATTTCAGTAAGCGCCGAACAAAAGGATGCCGTACTCACGCTTAACAACTCAGGCAGCGCCTTTGCGACCGATAAACTGCTGCAAATTTTTGAGCCTTTTGAACGGGGTAATAGTACAACCGGTGGTGTCGGCATGGGGCTGGCAATTTGCCGTGCGGTAATAGAAGCGCATGGCGGACAAATTGCAGCGCTCAACCCCGAAAGCGGTGGCGCCACTGTCCGTTTCACCCTGCCGCTGGGCATCCCGCCGCTCATCGAACCCGAACTGGAGATACTGGCATGAATGCCGCCGAATTTACCATCCTGCTGGTGGAAGATGAAATAGAGATTCGTCGCTTTGTACGTCAGGCGCTGGAACAAGACGGATGCCTGGTTCGCGAAACCGGAACCTTGAACCAGGGACTACAGGACGCGACCACTCACAATCCCGACTTGATTATTCTCGATCTGGGGTTGCCCGATGGAGATGGCCTGGAATTTGTGGAACGTCTGCGTAGCTGGTCGAATATTCCGCTGCTGGTGTTATCCGCCCGCTCTGCGGAACAAAGCAAGATCGCGGTGCTGGATGCCGGTGCAGACGACTATCTGACCAAACCGTTTTCGGTGGGTGAATTGCTGGCCAGGGTGCGTGCCTCATTACGGCGCAGTCGCTCGGGCAACAAACTCGCTTCGCCTATAGTTCGCTTCGGCAATGTCGAAGTGGATCTATCCCGGCATAGTGTGAGTAAAGATCAGCAACCGGTGAAACTGACTGCCATCGAATTTAAATTACTGTCGGTGCTACTGGCCAATGCCGGTCGGGTAATGACTCACCGGCATTTGTTGCGTGAAGTATGGGGGCCGTCACATAGCGATAGCACCCACTACCTGCGCATTTATGTCGCCCATCTACGGCAAAAACTCGAAGCGGATGTCACGCAACCCGCCCACTTTCAGACTGAAATCGGTATTGGTTACCGTTTTCAATATTGAAGTATTCCCGATTCCCAGGAGAAAATAATGCAACCAGGCAACACCGCAAAACTATCAACCTTGACCCTCGGCGCCATCGGCGTGGTGTTCGGTGACATCGGCACCAGTCCGCTGTACGCACTACAAACCACTTTCACCGGCGCGCACCCACTACCTGTGATAGCCGCCAATATACTGGGTGTGCTCTCGGTGATGTTCTGGACTATCATGTTGCTGGTCTCGCTTAAATATGTCGTCATCATCATGCGTGCGGATAATCACGGCGAGGGGGGATCGATGGCCTTGCTGGCGCTCGTTGCTGAACTAACGAAACCTTATCCCAGGACGCAATGGCTACTCACCGCGCTGGGCCTGTTTGCGGGCGCATTATTCTATGGCGATGGCATGATTACCCCGGCAATTTCGGTACTTTCGGCTGTCGAAGGACTGGAGCTGGTTTCCCATGAATTCAAGCATTACATAATACCGGTTACGCTGATGGTACTGACCGGATTATTCCTGCTGCAAAAACGCGGAACCGGTGTGGTCGGCATGGCGTTCGGCCCGATCATGGTGTTCTGGTTTGTCTGTCTGGGCATTTTCGGCGTGCGTGCGATCGCGCTAAACCCCGAAGTTTTATGGGCACTCAATCCTGCATATGCCTTTCATTTTTTAAGCACTGACCCTGTGGTAGCATTTTTTGCACTAGGCGGAATCGTACTCGCCATCACCGGCGGCGAAGCCTTATACGCGGATATGGGACATTTTGGAAAATACCCGATACGCCTTGCCTGGTTTTATTTTGTGTTGCCTGCACTGCTACTGAACTACTTCGGTCAGGGAGCTTTGTTGCTCAAAAATCCTCAGGCAATAGAAAATCCCTTTTATTTGCTGGCACCAGACTGGTTATTGATACCGCTGGTATTGCTGGCTACCGCGGCTACCGTCATCGCGTCGCAAGCGGTCATTTCCGGCGCCTTTTCCATCGCCAATCAGGCGCTGCAGATGGGCTTTTTACCCCGTATGTCGGTACACCAGACCTCAGGCATGGCCCAGGGACAAATCTACGTCCCGCTAACCAACTGGTCACTGTATCTGGCAGTGGTATTTCTGGTGTTTGCGTTTCAAAGTTCCAACAATCTCGCCGCCGCTTATGGTATTGCCGTCACTGGCACCATGACCATCACTACCCTGCTGATGGCGTTTGTGATGACGCTCTACTGGCGCTGGTCGCTGACGGTAGTGATCCCATTAATAACGGGATTATTCCTGGTTGATGTTACCTATTTTGCGGCAAACGCAATTAAATTTGCACAAGGAGGATGGTTCCCGATCGGCATTGCCGTCCTTTCTTTTACCGTGCTAACCACTTGGAAACGTGGCAGAAAACTACTATTTGAGCAAATTGCCAGCCTGGAAGTCCCGCTAAAAGTAGTCATCAACGGCATGGGTGACGTGCCCAGAGTAGAAGGTACAGCAGTATTTCTGACGCCACTCTCCGAGGGCGCTCCAACCGCCATGCTGCATAACGTCAAACACAATCATGTATTGCATCTGCGCAATGTACTGCTGACGGTTATCGTGGAAGATAAGCCTCATGTCACCAAAGGCAACCGGCTGCTGATCGACGAATTAGGTAACAACTTTTATCGGGTACGAGTATTTTACGGTTACATGGAATCACCCGATCTACCTGCCGCGCTAGAGTTATGTGCCACCCTCGGACTTAAATTTGATCTGATGGACACCTCATTTTTTATCTCGCGCGCCGTAATCGTGGTCAGTCCCAAGCCAGGCATGATGAAATGGCGGACTCGCTTGTTTGTATCTTTGTCCAAAAATTCGATGAATGCGGCGGATTTCTTCAAAATCCCAACCAACCGTGTCATCGAAATGGGCACACGTGTCGAAATATAAAAATAACGTTTTCTAATAGCACTGAATTCTGGATGGGCTAATGAGGTATAATACCCATGCAAAAGTGAAGACTCGGCCTCCAACCAACCCATTTCTGCCATTGATCAGTGCAAATTTTTTACACATCAAAAGTGATTCAAAACTAATACCAGCGGGGTAATCCGAAGAAACTGACCGTTGGTTTGCTTTGATTACTCGAGCCCATTGATTACAGAGTCCATTGATTCCAAGCAATCTGGTTAACTTGAAACACGCGCAGCGACGTACTCTCCCTCTCCCCGCTTGCGGGAGAGGGATGGGGAGATAACCAGCCACTTGGTTGCTGTCTTTTGGCAACCTAGTGGAGTGGCTAGTGGGTTCATCAGGGGAACGGGCATGACGGGTTTCATCCTAGTGGGTGGCAG